>NZ_FMBM01000003.1:300000-375099 GCF_900094735.1 Saliniramus fredricksonii | reverse complement strand
TCGTGAGATGTTGGGTTAAGTCCCGCAACGAGCGCAACCCTCGCCTTAGTTGCCAGCATTTGGTTGGGCACTCTAGGGGGACTGCCGGTGATAAGCCGAGAGGAAGGTGGGGATGACGTCAAGTCCTCATGGCCCTTACGGGCTGGGCTACACACGTGCTACAATGGCGGTGACAATGGGCAGCGAAGGGGCGACCTGGAGCTAATCCCAAAAAGCCGTCTCAGTTCGGATTGCACTCTGCAACTCGGGTGCATGAAGGTGGAATCGCTAGTAATCGTGGATCAGCATGCCACGGTGAATACGTTCCCGGGCCTTGTACACACGCCCGTCACACCATGGGAGTTGGTTCTACCCGACGGCGCTGCGCTAACCCGCGAGGGAGGCAGGCGACCACGGTAGGATCAGCGACTGGGGTGAAGTCGTAACAAGGTAGCCGTAGGGGAACCTGCGGCTGGATCACCTCCTTTCTAAGGATCCGGTGACGAGTGATCAGTGACCAGTGACCAGCGATGGTTTCTGGCATGGTTCTTTCACTGGACTTGGAATATTGAGCAGCGCAGCGATGGGGCGTCGGTGGCCTTCTGGTCACTGGTGACTGATCACTGACGACTGCATTGCGGATGACGCCGCCTTCGTTTCTCTTTCTTCCCTTCGGACACTTTTGGGGTTTACGGCCCTTTTGGGGATGATGGCCTTGTGGTTCTTCGATCCCTGGTCCGGGCCTGTAGCTCAGGTGGTTAGAGCGCACCCCTGATAAGGGTGAGGTCGATAGTTCGAGTCTATCCAGGCCCACCATCAGTTACCAGTGACGAGTGACCAGTGACCAGCCGGGCGACGCGTTCGTCTGGCGGCTGAGGCAGCTTTGTTCTGGTCACTGATCACCGGTTACTGGTCACTGCCCGGGGCCATAGCTCAGCTGGGAGAGCGCCTGATTTGCATTCAGGAGGTCGTCGGTTCGATCCGTCTGGCTCCACCATTTAGATGGTGCCTCAGGCGCCGGCGTGGGCGTCCGCCCACTTGGCTGACGCGCCATGGGGCGCGGCGCGCGTTCGCGCTAGTGCCGCTACCGCGGCGTTCATGCGTTCGGTTGGGGCTAACCGGCGCCGTTTGAGACCTCTATCAGCGTAGCTATTCCTGGCTGGACGCCCCGGCGCGCCAGCGCCGCAAGGCCGAATGGCCGTCGCGCCGCGTGGCGCGGAAAAGCCAAAGGCGCGGACGCGCCTGCCGGCGTTTGAGGCTCGCATGAACCGAGGCGAAGCCTCGCAAGCGCGACTGCGCGCCGCGGACCGTTCCGCGGGAAGCCAAAGGCGCGGACGCGCCTGCCGGCGATTGAGGCTACTTAGAAAGTGTTCGTTGAAGAGCAACAGTTTCCCTTGTTCTTTGTTGGTGGTCGCCTTGCGACCGTGGCATTGGACGTTTGGGATTGTTTGACATTGTGAAGAGGATGATGACGCGTACCGGGAGGTCTCTTGTGAGGCCGGCCAGCGTCTTTGCGGGTGTTTTGCGACACCTTGCGGGATGGACCGGGCGCGTTGAAGCATGAGGTGCGGATGTAGTGATGCATCCGCAACCATGGTCTTTGAAGTTCTGATCATGCGGACGACTGCCGAGTAGTCCGTATGGAGGGCTGCATGCGCCGGCTTGATGGCGTGTGTGGTTGATATGATGTGTGCGTACTGCCTTGCGGCGGCGCGCGTACAATTCTGGTTGATACGAACCGCCTTGCGGCGGCGCGTATGGATCATGAGAGCAATCAAGTGTGATAAGGGCATCTGGTGGATGCCTTGGCGCTAAGAGGCGATGAAGGACGTGGTACGCTGCGATAAGCCCTGGGGAGCTGCGAACGAGCTTTGATCCGGGGATTTCCGAATGGGGCAACCCACCTTCAGTGACCAGTGAACAGTGGGCAGTTGCCGGAGCGATCTGGTGGCTGGTTACTGTTTACTGGTTGCTATGAGAAGGTATTTGATCCTGAATACATAGGGGTCAAAGGCGAACCCGGGGAACTGAAACATCTCAGTACCCGGAGGAAAGGACATCAACGAGACTCCGTCAGTAGCGGCGAGCGAACGCGGACCAGGCCAATGCTCACATTCTTCTCAACCGGAACCGTCTGGAAAGTCGGGCACTATGGGTGACAGCCCCGTACGGGTTCAGGGAGGTGTGGGATACGAGTAGGGCGGGACACGTGAAATCCTGTCTGAACATGGGGGACCACCCTCCAAGCCTAAGTACTCCTTAGCGACCGATAGCGAACCAGTACCGTGAGGGAAAGGTGAAAAGCACCCCGACGAGGGGAGTGAAACAGTCCCTGAAACCGGATGCCTACAAACAGTGGGAGCCCAAGGTTTGTCCTGGGTGACCGCGTACCTTTTGTATAATGGGTCAGCGACTTGAAGTAGCGAGCAAGCTTAAGCCGTGAGGTGTAGGCGCAGCGAAAGCGAGTCTGAACAGGGCGTTCAGTTCGTTGCTTCAGACCCGAAACCGAGTGATCTAGCCATGAGCAGGTTGAAGGTGCGGTAACACGCACTGGAGGACCGAACCGGTGTCTGTTGAAAAAGCCTCGGATGACTTGTGGTTAGGGGTGAAAGGCCAATCAAACTCGGAGATAGCTGGTTCTCCGCGAAAGCTATTTAGGTAGCGCCTCGCGTTTATGCTCCAGGGGTAGAGCACTGGATGGGCTAGGGCTGTCCACAACGGTACCAAACCTAACCAAACTCCGAATACCTGGAAGACTTGCGCGGGAGACACACGGCGGGTGCTAACGTCCGTCGTGGAGAGGGAAACAACCCTGACCTACAGCTAAGGCCCCCAATTCGTGGCTAAGTGGGAAAGGATGTGGGAACCCCAAAACAACCAGGAGGTTGGCTTAGAAGCAGCCATCCTTTAAAGAAAGCGTAACAGCTCACTGGTCTAAACAAGGGTTCCTGCGCCGACAATGTAACGGGGCTCAAGCCACGAGCCGAAGCTTAGGATCTGGTGACCAGTTATCAGTGAACAGTGAACAGAATGAACTTTGATGCGCGTAGCGGCAAGCGTTGGGACGCGGAAGATCTGGAGGTCTTTCGTCGTGCTTATGCATTGTCGCTGGAGCTTCATGGCGTGAGCCTGGAGTTTCCCAAGAGTGAGCAATATGGCGGTCTCGCCGATCAGCTCAGACGATCTTCGCGATCGGTCTGTGGATTGATTGTCGAGGGTGCCGGTCGACAGCAGGCCTCTCCCCGGGAGTTCGGGCGCTATCTCGTGATGGCGATCGGCTCTGCCGAGGAGACGCGTCTGTGGTGTCGGTATTGCGCGGATCTCGGGTTTGTTGCGCATGAACGTGCGGAAGACTGGCGCGACGAGTTGCGTCAGATCGTGCGGATGTTGCAAGGTTTGAAGAACAGTCTCGCCGACCGCTGACGGTCTCGAGGCATCTGGTCACTGATTACTGATAACTGGTCACCGGGTGGTAGCGGAGCGTTCCGTAGGCCTGTGAAGGGATACTCGTGAGGGGTCCTGGAGGTATCGGAAGTGAGAATGCTGACATGAGTAACGACAAACAGCGTGAGAGACGCTGTCGCCGAAAGTCCAAGGGTTCCTGTGTAAAGTTAATCTGCGCAGGGTTAGCCGGCTCCTAAGGCGAGGCCGAAAGGCGTAGTCGATGGGAATGCGGTGAATATTCCGCAGCCTGCGGGTGGTGACGGATCTGAAGTGTTGTGCATCCTTACTGGATTGGGTGTGCTTCTGGATGGTCCCTGGAAACAGCCCCCGTATTATAGACCGTACCCGAAACCGACACAGGTGGACTGGCAGAGTATGCCAAGGCGCTTGAGAGAACGATGCTGAAGGAACTCGGCAAATTACCTCCGTAACTTCGGGATAAGGAGGCCCTGTCATCGGGCAACCGGTGGCGGGGGGCACAGACCAGGGGTGGCGACTGTTTAGCAAAAACACAGGGCTCTGCGAAATCGCAAGATGACGTATAGGGTCTGACGCCTGCCCGGTGCCGGAAGGTTAAGAGGAGAGGTGAGAGCTTTGAATCGAAGCCCCGGTAAACGGCGGCCGTAACTATAACGGTCCTAAGGTAGCGAAATTCCTTGTCGGGTAAGTTCCGACCTGCACGAATGGCGTAACGACTTCCCCGCTGTCTCCAGCATCGACTCAGTGAAATTGAATTCCCCGTGAAGATGCGGGGTTCCTGCGGTCAGACGGAAAGACCCCGTGCACCTTTACTGTAGCTTTGCGCTGGCATTCGTGTCGGCATGTGTAGGATAGGTGGAAGGCTTTGAAGCATGGGCGCCAGCCTGTGTGGAGCCGCCCTTGAAATACCACCCTTGGCGACATGGATGTCTAACCGCGATCCGTTATCCGGGTCCGGGACAGCGCATGGCAGGCAGT
Source organism: Saliniramus fredricksonii (assembly GCF_900094735.1). NCBI lineage: Bacteria > Pseudomonadati > Pseudomonadota > Alphaproteobacteria > Hyphomicrobiales > Salinarimonadaceae > Saliniramus > Saliniramus fredricksonii. Next base: position 370,719 of record NZ_FMBM01000003.1, on the reverse strand, counting down.
TTGACTGGGGCGGTCGCCTCCCAAAGAGTAACGGAGGCGCGCGACGGTGGGCTCAGACCGGTCGGAAATCGGTCGTTGCGTGCAATGGCATAAGCCTGCCTGACTGCGAGACGGACATGTCGAGCAGAGACGAAAGTCGGCCATAGTGATCCGGTGGTCCCGCGTGGGTGGGCCATCGCTCAACGGATAAAAGGTACGCCGGGGATAACAGGCTGATGATCTCCAAGAGTCCATATCGACGAGATCGTTTGGCACCTCGATGTCGACTCATCACATCCTGGGGCTGGAGCAGGTCCCAAGGGTTCGGCTGTTCGCCGATTAAAGTGGTACGTGAGTTGGGTTCAGAACGTCGTGAGACAGTTCGGTCCCTATCTGCCGTGGGTGTAGGAGATTTGAGAGGATCTGTCCCTAGTACGAGAGGACCGGGATGGACGTACCTCTGGTGGACCTGTTGTGGCGCCAGCCGCAGTGCAGGGTAGCTATGTACGGACGGGATAACCGCTGAAGGCATCTAAGCGGGAAACCCACCTCGAAACGAGATCTCCCTTGAGAGCCGTGGAAGACCACCACGTCGATAGGCCGGGTGTGCAAGCGCAGCAATGCGTTGAGCTTACCGGTACTAATCGCTCGATTGGCTTGATTGCCTCTCATGATCCATGCGCGCTTTTTGATGAGCCTCAAACGCCGGCGCGGACGTCCGTCCGCTTGGCTTTCCGCGCCACGCGGCGCGGCGGCCGTTCGGCCTTGCGGGCCTGACGGCCCGACGCTCATCACAAACGTTGCAGGATCACTCGTTTATTGTTGGCCTCAAACGCCGGCGCGGACCTCCGTCCGCTCAGGCTTTCCGCGCCATGGGGCGCGGCGCGCGTTCGCGCTTGCGGCGCTGCGCGCCGGGGCTGATTAAAAAACGTCAGATCCAGAAAGACCGTCACCAACCTCATGCTTCACCTCAGACGGTTCAGCCCGACCCGGCGCAACGCGCCGGCAAGGCCGAACGGCCGCCCGCGCTCATGCGCGGAAAAGCCAAGTGGGCGGACGCCCACGCCGGCGCTTGAGGCCTGCGTAAAAACCAGGCCGAAGGCCCAAAGCGCGAACGCGCGTCGCGGACCATTCTGCGGAAAAGCCAAGTGGGCGGACGCCCACGCCGGCGCTTGAGGCCTGCGTAAAAACCAGGCCGAAGGCCCAAAGCGCGAACGCGCGTCGCGGACCATTCCGCGGAAAAGCCAAGTGGGCGGACGCCCACGCCGGCGCTTGAGGCCTGCGTAAAAACCAGGCCGAAGGCCCAAAGCGCGAACGCGCGTCGCGGACCATTCTGCGGAAAAGCCAAGTGGGCGCACGCCCACGCCGGCGCTTGAGGCCTGCGTAAAAACCAGGCCGAAGGCCCAAAGCGCGAACGCGCGTCGCGGACCATTCCGCGGAAAAGCCAAGTGGGCGCACGCCCACGCCGGCGCTTGAGGCCGGCCAGAAAGTCGGCGTCTGAGGCTAAATCAATCAATCAAGTTTGCTGCGCAAACTTGTCTTTCGCCGGCCCGGTGGCTCGAGCGAGGCGCATAAAACCCGATCCCATCCCGAACTCGGCCGTTAAACGCCTCAGCGCCAATGGTACTGTGTCTCAAGACCCGGGAGAGTAGGTCGTCGCCGGGCCCGCAAAAGACAAGACAATCACGCAAAAAAGCAAAAAACCATCATCCTCTCACAAGCCCCCACAAACAACACACCTCACGCGGGGTGGAGCAGCCCGGTAGCTCGTCAGGCTCATAACCTGAAGGTCGCAGGTTCAAATCCTGCCCCCGCAACCAAAATCTTCCGCGTTATCAAACGCTTATCCGCCGCCCTCAGGGGCGGCGTTTGCGTGTCGCATCGTGTCGCAAGGGCGTCCCGAACACTCCCCAAAGATTCCAAAGGCTTACGATCAGGCCCGATTCCTCCGTGCAACACGGATGCGACACGGGATGGGCACGGTGTTCACATCACGTCCGTCTAACGAAGGAATGCCTCGCCCTTCTTGGCCCGCGCTACGGAGTATTCGACGATCCGGTCGATGACTCGGTCCGGAGCTTTCCACTTCATGACGAGCTTGCCCGGATCCATGCCGTACTCGGCCACAATGTCCCGTAGCTGGTCGAGCGTCAGTGGCTCAAGCTTTGTCCGGAGCGCGTCCTCTCCCTCTCGGGCCAACGAAATCGGGTCGAGGACGGCAGCCGCGCGCCGGTGAGCGGCGCGGCCCTTCTCCTCCTTCACCGTCTTCGGTTCTAGGCCGAGGGCAGTTTCAAGCTCCTTGGCGAATTCCGGATTCCGGTTGGCCTCCTCTATGACCACCTTCATCAAGTCTTGGAGTGTCTTTTTGAGCTTCATCTTTACGCACCCAACTTGGTCAAGATTTCTTTGGTCAGATTCGAGAAGCTTTCGTAGAGCCTCCCGCTTCCCCACTTCTGCTTGAGTGTGGAATGGTTCGCATGTTCTCCAGCTGCTGCGATCTGATTCGCTTGTGGGATCCGGGTCTCGAATACGGGTGGCCAGTTCCTCGGCTCGGCATCATGGTTTTGCTTGAGCTGCTTGATCATGTTGCCGTGCACGTTCGAGTTGGCTTGGTACTTCTGGATAACGATGCCGAGAGGCTCGATTGGCTCGGCGATCTCCTCGGCAAATTCACGCACGCGTTTGACGATCTGTGGGATGCCGTACGTAGATAGAATGTCCGGGATCGTAGGGATGATGAAACCCTGTGACATCCGCAGGCCGTTCTGCGTGATCTTGCCGAGGTTCGGTGGGCAATCGACGATGACGACGTCGTACTGCTCCACGATGTCCTTGACGGCCCGCCACAGGATGTCGAATGGCCTGATCGCGCCGTACTTGCCGACCGGCGTGTTCACCAACTCATCCTGGACGTCGATCAGGTCCAGGCTTGAAGGAAGCAGGTCGATCGATTGCGCAGCAGAAACATCCGATACGCGCTTCTGCAGCGTCTTCTCAAGGTCGAACTTCTTGCTCAATGGGTCCAGCGCATCCTTGAATAGCTGAGCTAGCGTATGACCTGCGTCGTTCAGTTCCCGCCAGCGCTCCTCACCAATCAGCATGGTGGTCGCGTTGGTCTGAGGGTCTAGGTCGATGACGAGAACCTTCTTGCCAAGTTCGCCAGAGAGCGTTTCGGCAAGCGCTACCGTCGTCGTGGTCTTCCCGACGCCGCCTTTCAAGTTGATGGTCGAAAACACGTGGGCCATCGGTATCCTCCTTCTCCTGAGCCATGCACTGACGTGCGAGCGCTTGAACACAGGACCGGACGCAAGTTCGACGACTGGCTTTGGGAAGTCAGACAAGCGGGTTCGCCAATTGGCCACCGCTTGCCGCGTTACCTTGGCCATGTCAGCAATCTCGTTGATGCCGACGAAGTCCTCATCCTCAGACACTTTGAGTGATCCTGTGAATAACGTAAACAGGTGATGTGTACGTTGCTCACAGTGAGCTTGTCAATCCTTCTGTCACGCCGCCGCCGTCGCCACCCCATCCAGCCGCACCGCGACGCTGGTGACGCCGTTCCCGGCCGCCTCCACTGCGACGCCGATCGGGAACCGCCCCGCAGCCAGCGTGGTCACTTCCTTCGCCGTGTTGTCCAACGCGACCCGTGCGCCGACCGCCAGCACCGCCGCGCTGGCCTTTGGCGGCTGGAACACGCCGGTGGTGGAGAACTCGACCGGGTTGCCCTCTGCCAAGGAATAGGCGGCGATGCCGAGGATGCTGCCCACGATCAGCGCGTTGCCCGAGGCGATGTCGCCGGCGGGCGTGGTGACGCGGGTGACGTGGCCGTTCTGGAAGTAGTCCTTCATCGCAGGGCCCTTTGGACGATTGGATGCGGACGACCGAGATGCGGTCGGTCGTCCCTGCGATCTGCCGGGTGAGGTCCGCGAGCGCGGCGGCCCTCTCGCCGTCGCTCGCACAGGTGATGCGCTTGCCGCCATATTCAACGGTGCGGACGCCCCGGTAACACGCGGCCAGCAGGGCGCCGCGCGAGGCGTTGCGCTGTGACCAGATGAATGCTTGCCGTCCTCAGGGTGCGCCGCAGCGATAGACCAGCAGACGGTTGTCGGCAGGCATCACGCGGCCCGCTTCGACTGAAAGGCCGCGCGCCACGGCCGCTGCATCGATCATCTCGCGGTCGCGCAGGCCCCAGTCCGGGTTCTGCTTGCGCAGAGTGGCATCGAAGGCCGCGTTCCCGGGGCCGGTGAAACGGCCCCTCTCGTTGAAGGGGCCGTAGATCAGGAGAATGCCACCCTGCACCAGCCGGGAGGCTGCGCCGGCGATAAGGCCGAGCGTTGCAGACCATGGGGCGATATGGGTCAGGTTGGCTGCGAAAACCGCATCCGCCGGCTCGCCGCGCCATGGCGGTCGGGCGGCATCAATCAGAACCGGAGGCCGGACGCGACCAGCCAGATCCGGACAATGCGCCAGCCAGCCCCCGATGGCGGCAACCCCTTCTGCAGTCGCCTCGCTGGGCACCCACGTGACCTGCGGCAGATGCCGCGCCATCCAGAGTGCGTGCTCGCCGGAACCCGAGGCAATCTCCAGTACCGTACAGGGACGGGCTGGAAGCAGATCCGCCAGGGCTTGCCGGATCGGTTCGCGATTTCGGGATGTCGCGGGGGCATGCCGAAGCCCCGGATGCCGTGCGGCGAACGCGGCAGGATCCTCCAGCGGATCCGTCGACACAAGGTGACTCGTCATCATGGGCTCCAAGCGTTTTACGGACATGTTGCGCCCCTGAAAAGCGACGAGGGGACGTGACCGTGTGTGATCATGGCATGGCAGATACGGGTGTGGACAGTGGAAACCTGTCGGGACGCTTCAACACGCGACGATCAGGGGGCGATTCGTACTCATGGAATCAGGGTGGACGCTCCAAGCCGTTTTCGGCACACAAGATATTGTCTGTGAGCCGGCATCCATCCAGTGAAATGATGCATATCTTGCGACTTCGCTTGCTGCATGGGCGAAAACGGATCTGCGGGTGAGCGCAGTCCCCGCCTCCGGCAGCAAGGGTGGGGCCGTGATGCTGCGCACCACCGGACGGGTCGCGCCGTTGCCGGATCGGCATGAAATCCCCGGATTGGAGGCAGGCTCACATGTCATGGATCACGCCGTGATCCGGCAATGATGCCTCATGCTGCAAGCCGCCCACGTTCATTGGGTGCGCCGGCATCTTCCCCCGGGGCCCTGACCGGCTGTGGTTCGAGAGCCAGCGACAGGATCGCTGCGCATGGCGGCGCGTTCCTCCCCGGTGCGAGCCCTGTCGCCCACTGTCACCGAGAAGGTGACGCAGGGATGCACCGGCGCACATACCGGCGCCGGTTCCCGATGGAAGCGCGCCAATCGCCGCGCATAATCCAACAACTGTCTGGATCACGACCGAGCGACGCGGGTCGGCGGCACGGTACAGCGCCTTCCCGTCACACCTCGAGCTGCAGCGTATGGCGCTGGTGCCATCTCGTCATCTTGCAGGGAGCCGCCATGCCGGGCATCACGGCGGGCTCCATCGGCGAAGCCCGTCAAGGCACTCCATCCGCCGCGTCGGCGCGACCCTGCGCGAATAAAATGCCCAACCGTGTCATCTGCACGGCCCGCAGCCCGACCCAGACATCGCTATGGAAACATTCGCTGCGATGGCGATCGCGAACCCGCCCGCCCCGCAGGCACTGGACGCTGACGCGCCTGACCCCGTCCTGCCGGATATCGTCGCTGCAAAGCCGCCAGTTTCACCCGCCGAGGGACATGACCATCCTGTGCATGTCGACAATATGAGATTGGTATCGTTACGGGAATGCCCGGTAATGCATCAGTTTTCCAAGGCAATATACGAAGAAAAAGCTCAGCCGATAGACGGATACAAACCGAAAAAGGGCACCGCGTCAGCGGCGCCCTCATCACGCACAGGTTTGAAGCGGCCCGGTATTCGGGCGCGTCAACCGGCTTTAGCCCTGACGCGCCTTGAAGCGCTTCTGGGTCTTGTTGATCACGTAGACGCGGCCCCGGCGACGCACCAGACGGCAGTCGCGATGGCGGTCGCGCAGGCTCTTGAGCGAGTTGCGAATCTTCATCGGTCCAATCTCCGTTCGCGCGGTCACTATGGACCGGCATGACGCATTCCTTCGCCCGCGCAGGGCGCGCGATCCCAGCGCCGTTTGAAAGACAAGAAAAATCGCCAGGCAAGGAACCTTACCCGCGATGCTGGCGGTGCAGATACAGGAATTGGCCTGCCCGGTCAATCGGGACCATGCGCCATTGCGCGGGAATCTCGGCTCGGCCGCACCATCGCGGGTGTCGGCGTCGCTGGTTTCGCGCTTGTGCGGCGCGTCTTGTTCACGGGCCGCGCCTCGCCTAAGGTCCGCTCCCCTGCAACATCTCCGTGTTGCTCCATCACCCGCCGCAGAAAGAGACCGATCGACGATGGCAAAAGACAGCCAGCCCGGCCCGAAAAACGCCCCGGCCCGCAGCAAGCGCCCCTCCTTCACCGAGCAGGAAGCCCTGCTGTTCCATTCCGGCGGGCGCCCCGGCAAGCTCGAGGTGACGCCGACCAAGCCGATGGCGACGCAGCGCGACCTCTCGCTGGCCTATTCGCCCGGCGTCGCGGTGCCCGTCCAGGCGATCGCCGACGACCCGTCGCGTGCCTTCGACCTGACCACGCGCGGCAACATGGTCGCTGTGATCTCGAACGGGACGGCGATTCTCGGCATGGGCAATCTCGGCGCACTCGCCTCCAAGCCGGTGATGGAGGGCAAGGCGGTGCTGTTCAAGCGCTTCGCCGATGTCGATTCGATCGATCTCGAGGTCGATACGGAAGATGCCGATGCCTTCATCGATTCGGTCCGCCATCTCGGGCCCTCCTTCGGCGGCATCAATCTGGAGGACATCAAGGCGCCGGAATGTTTCATCATCGAGGAGCGCCTGCGCGAACTCATGGACATTCCCGTCTTCCACGACGACCAGCACGGCACCGCCATCATCGCGGCGGCGGGGCTGATCAACGCGCTGCACCTGACCGGGCGCAACATCCGGGAAACGCGCCTCGTGGTGAACGGCGCGGGTGCGGCGGGCATCGCCTGCGTCGAGTTGCTCAAGGCGATGGGCTTCAAGCCTGACAACGTGCTTTTGTGCGACACCAAGGGCGTGATCCATCAGGGCCGCGAAGCCGGCATGAACCAGTGGAAATCGGCCCATGCCGCGCGCACCGAGGCGCGCAGCCTCGCCGATGCGCTCAACGGCGCGGATGCGGTCTTCGGCCTCTCGGTAAAGGGCGCCTTCAGCGCCGAGATGATTCGCTCCATGGCCGATCAGCCGATCATCTTCGCCATGGCCAATCCCGATCCGGAGATCACCCCGGAGGAGGTCCACGCCATCCGCGACGACGTCATCATCGCCACGGGGCGCTCGGATTATCCCAACCAGGTCAACAATGTCCTCGGCTTCCCCTATATCTTCCGCGGCGCGCTGGATGTTCGCGCCACCGCGATCAACATGGAGATGAAGATCGCCGCCGCACAGGCCCTGGCCGAGCTGGCTCGCGAGGACGTGCCCGACGAGGTGGCTGCCGCCTATCAGGGCTCGCGCCCGCGCTTCGGGCGCGAATACATCATTCCCGTCCCCTTCGATCCGCGCCTGATCTCGACCATTCCGCCCGCCGTGGCGAAAGCGGCGATGGAGACCGGCGTCGCACGCCGCCCGATCGTCGACGAGCGCGCCTATCGCGCCCAGCTCTCGGCGCGGCGCGATCCGGTGGCCGGGACGCTCAACCGGATCTTTGAGCGTGTACGCAAGTTCCCCAAGCGCGTCGTCTTTGCCGAGGGCGAGGAGGAGCAGGTGATCCGCGCGGCATTGAGCTTCGCCAATCAGGGGCTGGGTACCGCCATCCTGGTGGGGCGCGAGGACCGCATCTACGAGACCGCGACCTTTGCCGGGATCGATCTGGAGGGGCGCGAGAACATCCAGATCAACAATGCCCGCCTGTCAAAGCGCAATGCGGCCTATACCCAGTTTCTCTATGACCGCCTGCAGCGCAAGGGCTACCTCCAGCGTGATTGCGTGCGCCTGATCAACCAGGACCGCAACCATTTCGGCGCCTCCATGGTGGCGCTGGGTGATGCGGATGCGATGGTCACCGGCGTGACCCGCAATTCCTCCACGGTGCTCGAAGACGTCACGCGTGTGATCGACGCCAAGCCGGGCCATCGGGTCATCGGCATGTCGCTGTGCCTGACGCGCGGGCGGGCGGTGCTTGTGGCCGATACCGCGATCCATGAAATGCCCGATGCGCGCGAACTCGCCGAAATCGCCATTGAGGCTGCGGGCGTGGCCCGGCGGATGGGATATGAGCCGCGCGTGGCGCTGCTCTCCTTCTCGACTTTCGGGCAGCCGCGCGCGGAACGGGCCGAAAAGATCCAGGAGGCGGTGCGCATTCTCGATTCGCGCCGGGTCGATTTCGAATATGACGGCGAGATGGCCGCCGATGTGGCGCTCAACCGTGATCTGCAGGCGCAATATCCGTTCTCGCGCCTCAAGGGCCCGGCCAATGTTCTGGTCATGCCCGCATTCCACTCCGCTTCCATCGCCACCAAGATGTTGCAGGAGCTGGGCGGTGCGACCGTGATGGGGCCGATGATCGTGGGGCTCGACAAGCCGGTACAGATCGTACCGCTGGGTGCGACCGATTCCGACATCGTCAACATGGCGGCGCTGGCGGCCTACAATATCGGGGGATGACCTTGCGGAAAGGCCCTGTCGGCCTCCGTTTGCGGCATGGGATTCGATCTTCGACGATGGTGGCGCGCGCGGGCGGCTTGCGCCCCCCGAAAACCCATGCTATCGCACCCCCGCTTTCCGGGCGCGGAGCTCTCGCAGGGATACAAGTGTATCCAGGTGAAGATCCGCGCCGGCGGTCCGTCATCCATTCCAGTCCGGGCGTGCCATGCCGCTTTTCACAGCGTCACGGTGGCCCGGTAACCGAGAAGAGAACAGCCGGTGGCCGAGTCCAAACACGCAAGCGGTTCGATCGTATCGGGCGTCGCCGGGCGCTATGCTTCGGCACTGTTCGAGCTGGCGCAGGAGAATAACGCGATTGACGACGTGGCCGGGAAACTCGCCATCGTCGAGGCGCTGGCCGCGGAGAGCGCGGATCTGCGTCGGCTGCTGGTCAGCCCCGTATTCACCGCCGAAGAACAGGTCGCGGGAATCTCCGCCATTGCCGAGAAGGCCGGTGTGACCGGGCTCGCAGGCAATTTCGTGAAGTTCGTCGCCTCCAAGCGGCGTTTGTTCGTGCTTCTTGCGATGATCCGGGACTATCGCGCGCTGGTCGCGCAGGCCAAGGGCATCGTCAATGCCGAGGTGCGGCTGGCGGAACAACCTTCCGCAGCGGTTCTCGATGATATCAAGGCGACTTTGCGTGAAGTCGCTGATGCCGAGGTTGATGTGGACGTGAAAATCGATCCCGCACTGATCGGCGGCATCGTCGTGAAGGTCGGCAGCCGCATGGTCGATTCCAGCCTTCGCACCAAACTCAATTCCCTCCGTCTTGCGATGAAAGAGGTCCGCTGATGGACATTCGAGCCGCTGAGATCTCAACGATCCTCAAAGAGCAGATCAAGAACTTCGGCCAGGAGGCCGAGGTCACCGAAGTCGGCCAGGTCCTGTCCGTCGGTGACGGCATTGCCCGTTGCTACGGCCTCGACAAGGTCCAGGCCGGTGAGATGGTCGAATTCGAATCGGGCGTGCGCGGCATGGCCCTCAATCTCGAAATCGACAATGTCGGTATCGTGATCTTCGGCTCCGACCGTGAGATCAAGGAAGGCCAGACGGTCAAGCGCACCGGCGCCATCGTGGACGCCCCGGTCGGCAAGGGCCTGCTCGGTCGCGTCGTCGACGCACTCGGCAATCCCATTGACGGCAAGGGGCCGATCGAGGCGACCGAACGTCGCAGGGTCGACGTCAAGGCGCCGGGCATCATTCCGCGCAAGTCGGTGCACGAGCCGATGGCGACGGGCCTCAAGGCGATCGACGCGCTGATCCCGATCGGTCGTGGCCAGCGTGAGCTGATCATCGGCGACCGCCAGACCGGCAAGACCGCCATCGCCCTCGACACCATGCTCAACCAGAAGCCGCTGAACGTCGAAGGCGCTCCCGAGAGCCAGAAGCTTTACTGCGTCTATGTCGCCATCGGCCAGAAGCGTTCCACGGTGGCCCAGTTCGTGAAGGTGCTCGAAGAGCAGGGCGCACTGGAATACTCGATCATCGTCGCTGCCACGGCTTCCGATCCGGCGCCGATGCAGTTCCTGGCGCCCTTTACCGGCTGCGCCATGGGCGAGTATTTCCGCGATAACGGCATGCATGCCGTGATCACCTATGACGATCTGTCCAAGCAGGCCGTCGCCTACCGCCAGATGTCGCTGCTGCTGCGTCGTCCGCCCGGTCGCGAAGCCTATCCGGGTGACGTGTTCTATCTGCATTCGCGCCTGCTCGAGCGTGCGGCGAAGATGAATGACGATGAAGGTGCCGGTTCGCTCACCGCCCTTCCGGTGATCGAGACCCAGGCCAACGACGTCGGCGCCTACATCCCTACCAACGTGATCTCGATCACGGACGGCCAGATCTTCCTCGAGACGGATCTGTTCTATCAGGGCGTGCGCCCGGCGGTGAATGTGGGTCTCTCGGTGTCGCGTGTGGGTTCTTCGGCCCAGACCAAGGCGACGAAGAAGGTCGCGGGCAAGATCAAGGGCGAGCTCGCGCAGTATCGCGAGATGGCGGCCTTCGCCCAGTTCGGGTCCGACCTCGATGCCACCACCCAGCGCCTGCTCAACCGTGGGGCGCGTCTGACCGAGCTCCTGAAGCAGCCGCAATTCTCGCCGCTGAAGATGGAAGAGCAGGTCTGCGTGATCTGGGCCGGCACCAACGGCTATCTTGACAATCTCCCGGTGGGCAAGGTCCGCGCCTTCGAGGAAGGTCTCCTCGGTGTGCTGCGCTCGAGGCATGAGGACATCCTCGAGGCGATCCGCGACACCCGCGATCTCAAGGACGACACGGCAGAAAAGCTGAAGGGCGTGGTCGAGGATTTCGCCAAGACCTTCTCCGCCTGAAGCCCGCCATCCGCGCCGGGCGCCACAGCGTGCCCGGTTGATCCGTCGACAGTCTTGAAAGGTCCGTACGTCCCATGGCGTCACTCAAGGATCTGCGAAACCGCATCGCCTCGGTGAAGGCGACGCAGAAAATCACCAAGGCCATGCAGATGGTGGCTGCGGCGAAGCTGCGCCGGGCCCAGTCTGCGGCGGAAGCGGCGCGTCCCTATGCCGAGCGCATGGCGGTTGTGCTCTCCAATCTCGCCGCCGGCGTCTCCCAGGGCGATGCCGAGTTGCCGCGCATGCTCACGGGAACGGGCGATGACAAGACGCATCTGCTCATCGTCTGCACCGCCGAACGCGGCCTGTGCGGGGCCTTCAATTCGTCGATCGCGCGCCTCGCGCGCGAGCACACGAACCGGCTCCTCGCTGAGGGCAAGACGGTCAAGATCATCTGCGTCGGCAAGAAGGGCCACGATATCCTGCGCCGTCAGTTCTCGAAGCAGATCATCGAATTCATCGACCTGCGCGACGTGCGCCATGTGGGCTATGAAGAAGCCGACATGATCGGTCGCAAGGTGATCGAGCTGTTCGATAATGGCGAATTCGACGTCGCCACCTTGTTCTATTCGCGCTTCAAATCCGTGATCGCCCAGATCCCGACGGCCCAGAAGATCATTCCGGCACAGGTCGCGCCTGAGGATGACGCCGCGGCGACTCCCGGTGACGGCGGCGAGACGCTTTACGAATACGAGCCTTCGCAACAAGCCATTCTCGGCACATTGCTGCCGAAGAACCTGTCCGTGCAGATCTTCACCGCGCTTCTCGAAAACGCCGCTTCCGAACAGGGCGCGCGCATGTCCGCCATGGACAACGCGACCCGCAATGCCGGCGACATGATCAAGAAGCAGACGCTGATCTACAACCGCACGCGTCAGGCGCAGATCACGAAGGAACTCATCGAAATCATCTCGGGCGCCGAGGCGCTCTGAGTATCCAAGAGGACGAGATACCATGGCCAATCCGACCGGACATATCACCCAGGTCATCGGCGCCGTCGTCGACGTGCAGTTCGACGGGAACCTGCCCGAGATCCTCAATGCGCTCGAGACCGAGAACCAGGGCGAGCGCCTTGTGCTCGAAGTCGCCCAGCAGCTTGGCGAGAACACGGTTCGCTGCATCGCGATGGATACGACCGAAGGCCTTGTGCGTGGCCAGGCGGTGCGCGATTCCGGCGAGCCGATCAAGGTTCCCGTGGGCGCCGGTACGCTGGGGCGCATCATGAACGTCATCGGCGAGCCGATCGATGAGGCCGGCGACATCGAGATGGAAGGCCTGCGCGCCATCCATCAGGAAGCGCCGAGCTATTCCGAGCAGTCGACGGAAGCGCAGATCCTGGTCACCGGCATCAAGGTCGTCGACCTGCTCGCGCCCTATTCCAAGGGCGGCAAGGTCGGTCTGTTCGGCGGCGCCGGTGTTGGCAAGACCGTGCTGATCCAGGAGCTGATCAACAACATCGCCAAGGCGCATGGTGGGTATTCGGTCTTTGCCGGCGTGGGTGAGCGCACCCGCGAGGGCAACGATCTCTACCACGAGTTCATCGATTCGGGCGTGAACAAGAAGGGCGGCGGCGAAGGCTCCAAATGTGCCCTCGTCTACGGCCAGATGAACGAGCCTCCCGGCGCGCGTGCCCGCGTCGCCCTGTCCGGTCTGACCATCGCCGAGCATTTCCGCGATCAGGGCCAGGACGTGCTGTTCTTCGTTGACAACATCTTCCGCTTCACCCAGGCGGGTTCGGAAGTGTCGGCGCTGCTCGGTCGCATCCCCTCGGCGGTGGGCTATCAGCCGACGCTCGCCACCGATATGGGCGGCCTGCAGGAGCGCATCACGACGACGACCAAGGGCTCGATCACCTCGGTGCAGGCGATCTACGTCCCCGCCGACGACCTCACCGACCCGGCGCCCGCCACCTCCTTCGCCCACCTCGACGCCACGACGGTGCTCAACCGCTCCATCGCCGAGAAGGGCATCTACCCGGCCGTGGATCCGCTGGATTCCACTTCGCGCATGCTCGACCCGCTGATCATCGGGCAGGAGCATTACGACGTCGCCCGCGCGGTCCAGCAGACGCTGCAGCGCTACAAGGCGCTCCAGGACATCATCGCGATTCTGGGCATGGACGAGCTCTCGGAAGAGGACAAGCTCGCCGTGGCACGCGCCCGCAAGATCGAGCGCTTCCTGTCGCAGCCCTTCTTCGTGGCGGAAGTGTTCACCGGCGCGCCCGGCAAGCTCGTTTCCCTGGAGGATACCATCAAGGGCTTCAAGGGTCTGGTCGAGGGTGAATACGATCACCTCCCCGAGGCCGCCTTCTATATGGTCGGCAGCATCGAAGAAGCCGTCGAGAAGGCGCAGAAGCTGGCAGCCGAAGCCGCGTAAGCCGATCGACGATCCCCATGCGGCCCGGTCTCGCGACCGGGCCGTGACCCGCCGCCGGCGGGCCTTATTGCGAGCGCATCAGGAACGAACCAATGGCCACCTTCCACTTCGAACTCGTCGCCCCGGAACGCATCCTCTATTCCGGCGAAGTCGAGGCCGTGGAACTGCCCGCCACCGAAGGCGACATGACCGTCCTGGCGGGTCATGCCCCGGCCATGACCACGTTGCAGACCGGCTTCCTCGTCGTCGGCGAGGGGGCAGGGAAGGGCAAACGGATCCTGATTCAGGGCGGTTTCGCCGATATCGGCCCCAAGGGCGCCACCGTCCTCGCCGAGCGTGCCACGCCGGTCGAGGAACTCACGGCCAGCGCGCTTGAGGAAGAGATCCTGCGCGTGCGCACGACGGCTGATTCGAAGGAGGAGGGTCCGGAAAAGGAGGCCCTCAAGGCGACCATCCACAAGCTCGAAGAAGCCGGGGCGACCCTGCGCGCCTGAGCCGGTCGGCTTGTTGCGCGGCACTCTTGCGGCGCGTGGCTCCCTGCCGGCAAGGCGGAATCACAGGTGATTCACACAGGTAGCACGGATCGCCCCTTGGTGTCGTGCGTTGGTACGAGGCGCAGCAGCGCTTCGGCGAGACCCGTCGATCACCCAAGGGCCTGTGCGATCCGCCCACACCTTGTTACTGCCCACCCTTTGCTCTTGCTCATCCTTTGCTCTTGCCGATCCCGCCTCCGCCGTGCAGCATCGGGCGCTTTCACAGCAGCTTATCCGCCGGAGACCGTTCATGGCCTATTCCCGACGACGCTCCTATGAACCCGGGCACCGGCCCAAATTCCTTGTCATCATTGACGAGACCCACGAATGCGCCCGCGCGGTCCGCTTCGCGGCGCGGCGCGTGGCGCGGCTGGGTGCCAAGCTGGTGCTGCTTTCGGTTTCCGAACCGCCTGACGGATTCGAATGGCTCGGTGTGGGAGACGTGATGCGTGCAGAGGCAGAGGAAGAGGCGCAGGAGCGGCTCGAACAGGCTGCGGAAATCGCGCGTGAGGCGGCTGGCGTCCAATCGGAACTCGTCATCCGCATGGGCGCCAAGACTGGTGAAATCCTCAAGGTGATCGAGGAGGACGAAGACATCTCCTTCCTCGTGCTGGCCGCCGGTACCGCCTCCGAAGGTCCCGGCCCGCTGGTCACGAGCCTCGCCGGCAAGGCGGCATCGACCTATCCGGTCCCCGTGGTGATCGTTCCCGGCGGGCTGAGCGATGAGGAGATCGATGCGATCGCAGGCTGAACGGTTCCCGCCTCGGCGCGTATCATAAATCACAGGTCAATCCCGATGATCCGCGATCCTTTTGCGTCCAGGCGCGATTCGACGCCCCCGGCCGATGCCGCCGCGCGCCGTGCGGCACCCGCCGTGATCTGCTATCCCACGCACACCCTGCCGGCACCGGACATGGCCGCCTATCGTGCCGCCCGCGAAACGCTCAGCGCGCGTGAAACGATCGTCGTGCCGCCCCGCGAAGCCGGCTGTTTCGAGGTGCCTGCCGGATGGTTCTTTCGTATAAGGTCGATCGAAGGGCCGCAGGTCGGCGATCTCAACCTGTTCAATGCGCGCGACCGCTCGGAGCGTTTCTATTCCGGCAAGACCCGTGCGCTCCACGGCACGCATATCAGTACGGGCGACCGGCTATGGTCGGGTTTCCCCCGGCTGCGCCCGATGGCGACGATCGTGCATGATACGCTGGCCTGGTACGGCATCGATGCCGATGGCGGCGCCGTGCACGACGTCATCGGCACGCGCTGCGACCCCTATACCCATCACCTCCTGAGCGGCGGCGACAATTATCATCATTGCTGCCACTCGAATCTCACCCGTGCCCTCGCGCGCCATACCGGGCAACCGGTTGCCAATGTCGAGGCCGAGATCCACGATGTCCTCAACGTGTTCATGTGCACCGGATTCACCCGCGATACGGGCCAGTATTTCATGAAGGCGAGCCCGGTGCGTCCGGGTGATTTCCTGGAATTCTTTGCCGAGATCGACCTTCTGGGCGTGCTCTCGGCCTGTCCCGGCGGCGATTGCTCCAGCACGCATTCGAGCGATGCGGCGCGCTGTCATCCGCTCGAAGTCACGATACTGGAGCCACAGGCACCGCCCGCCGGCTGGCGGTCGCCGCATATGAACGGCTACGACCGCAGTCACGGCATGTGATGCGCAGACGGCAATTCAGAGCGCCCGGCCTGACTCCGTCAGGTGGGCACCGCCCGCTAATTGCGCACCACCACCCGCGCCCCGACGCGGACGCGGTCATACAGATGCCTGACATCGGCATTGGTCATGCGGATGCAGCCGGAGGACACGGCCTGGCCGATCGTGTGCGGCTCGTTGGACCCGTGGATCCGGTAGAGCGTGCTGCCGATGTAGAGCGCGCGCGCGCCCAGCGGATTGGCCGGACCGCCCGGCATATGCACCGGCAGGTCGGGTTGGCGGCGGCGCATGGCGGCGGGCGGGCGCCAATCGGGCCATTCCCGTTTCATGCTGACGCGGTTGCGCCCGGTCCAGGAGAAACCCTGCCGCCCCACCCCAACGCCGTAGCGATAGGCCTTGTCTTCTTCGAGGACAAGATAGAGCGCGCGCTCGGAATTGCTGACAACGATCGAACCGGGCGGCTCCCGCGTCTCGAAATCCACAACGCGGCGTGGTTTCGGCGCCGAGACATAGCTCGTGATATGCCGGTCGAGGTCATGCACGCTGGCCTGAACGCCACCACGCACATGTTCATCCGCAGCATGCTGTGTACAGGCGCCAAGCGCCATGATCAGCGCCGTCAGGCCAGCCATGATCAGGCCCCGGCGTCCATACCCCGCTGTCATTCGCATCAGTTACCCCCGCACCCCGACATGTCCGGAGCGTCCGACACGCAGATCTGTCGGGCGTTCCGGGTTTTTGTCCTGCCACATCGTTTCATCCGTCGGCGCATATCGATCCGACGGAATCCTCCGCATCTGGCGTATCGGTAACGAATGGTAAGCGAGAATGGTTAACGAAGCTATCCGCGCCACCTTTGGCCCGCGATAGGCGTCATTTTCTTGCAAATATGCAAATTATCATCGGCGTCGCGCCGGTTGAATTGGCTGCAGGTCCGTTATTATCTGCGCCAGCGCAAGATTGCGCGCTGCCACCCCTGAATTCCGGAGATAACTCATGCAAGCCAGATTCCGCCGTACTGCCCTTCCCCTGATGCTCGCCATCGCCCCGCTGGTCGTCGCGCCTTTCGCTTCCGGCGCCGCAGCCGCCGACCGTTACGTTCTCGATGCCAGCCACAGCCAGATCCTCTTCAGCTACGATCATCTGGGTTATTCCACCACCTACGGCCTGTTCTCCGGCTTCGATGGCGAGATCGTCTTTGATCAGGACGACCCCGCCGCCTCTTCGGTCACGGTGAGTTTCCCCGTACGTTCGATGCTGACCGGCTGGGAAGCCCGGTTTTCGCATTTCATGTCGGAGGATTTCTTCGACGCTGCCGATGACGAGATGGTCAGCTTCGTCTCGACCGGTATCGCAGTCACCGGCGAAGATACCGCCCTCATCACCGGCGATCTCACCCTGAACGAGATCACCCGCGAGGTGGTGCTTGATGCCCGGCTCAACGCTGCGGGCATGCATCCGATGGAAGAGCGCGAATGGGCCGGCTTTGATGCCACCACCACGCTCATGCGCAGTGATTTCGAACTCGGCATGTTCGCCCCCTTCGTCAGTGACGAAGTCGATGTCGTGATCTCGATCGAAGCCATGCTGGCCGAGTGAGCCATTCCCCTGCGTGCCGTTCGCGGCACGCAACCAACCCGAAAGAGGCGCCGTCATGGCAGAATCATCTGATCAGGCAAGCCTGGATAGAACTGATGCGCATGCGGCAGCGCAGGCGTCCAATTCGGCAATCTGGCGAAACAGTGCCGCGCGTTACGGACGCGTGGCCATGGCCCTGCACTGGCTGACGGCGCTGCTCATTCTGGCCGCTTTTCCGCTCGGGCTGATCGCCAATGCCTGGCCTTACGAGACCACGGCGCAATTCGCCCTGAAGGCAAATCTGTTCTCGGTTCACAAGACGCTGGGCATCGCTGCCTTCTTCGCCGCGCTCGCGCGCATCCTCTGGGCTTTGACGCAGCGGCGCCCCGTGCCCCTGCATCCCGGGCGCAAGGTCGAGCGTTTCATGGCGGAGGCGGTGCACTGGTCGCTCTATCTCGCCATGGTGATCGTGCCGCTGAGCGGCTGGATGCATCACGCGGCGACGACGGGCTTTGCGCCGATCCTGTGGCCGCTCGGGCAGGACCTGCCCCTTGTGCCGCAATCGCCGGATTTCGCCGAGGCGGCGGGCGCCGTGCACTGGCTCTTCACCAGGATCCTCGCCGCGAGCGTGCTTCTGCATGTCGGCGGCGCGCTCAAGCATCATCTGCTCGACCGTGACGACACCCTGCGGCGGATGCTGCCCGGCAGCCGGGTCACGTTTTGTGCCTCCGAACATCCGGGCGGTCGCACGGGTCATGCCGGTTTCGCGCATGCCGGGGCACTCGCCGCCTTCGTCATCGCCTTCCTCGCCATCGCTCTCGCCCCGGCCCTGCTGTCACGCGATGCGCCGGTGCAGGTCGCGCAGGCGGCAGATGGCGCATCCGTCTCCGATCAACCCGTGACGGGGGGACCGTCATGGCGTGTCGAGGAGGGGCGGCTCGGTTTCGACGTGACCCAGATGGGCGATACCGTTTCCGGCAGCTTCGCCGATTGGCGTGCCGAGATCATCTATGATCCGCAAGCCCCCGCCACGCGGCGCGGCAGCGTCGCGGTGACGATCGCCGTCGACAGTCTGAGTCTCGGCTCGGTGACCAGCCAGGCCAAGGGTGCCGATTTCCTCGATGTCGAGAATCACCCCCGTGCGCGTTTCGAGGCGACGATTCGTGAAACCGATGACGGCCATGTGGCAGACGGCATGCTGTCTCTCGCCGGTGCGCAGGTGCCGGTAAGCCTGCCCTTCAGGCTCCGGCGCGACGGTGACCGGGCTTCGGCCGATGGGGTGGTGCGGGTCGATCGCCGGGATTTCGGGATCGGAGAATCGCATACGGATGAGAGCGCCGTCGGATTCGGAGTCGATATCATCGTTTCGCTCGATGCCGTTCGCGTCCGGTGATGCCACCGCATCCTGCACGATTCCATGGCGCGCTCCGGGCCCCGATTGCCTTGGCGGTGAATGGTTTGCGGCGCAGATGACGCTTCGCCGCATGCCCTGTCTGTCGGTACGGGGCTGGCGAAGCGGGGTCTGCCTCTCTACATTAGCGTATCAACGGGATTGATCCTGCGGCCCGATCGTTTCATCATCGGGCTTCGTGATCATTCCACCAGCGGAGTTCAAGCCGTCGACAATGATGGGGTCGTTTCTGTTCAACCGGGTCGTATCCGGCATAGTGGAAGTCCATGCCAGCGACCCGCGTGCGCCGGATGACGGCGACGACGGGCGCGATGCGACCGGAATCATTACCAAGACGCAGCCTCGGACGAAGCGTCCGAGCCTGTACCGTGTGTTGCTGCTCAATGACGATTACACGCCGATGGAATTCGTCATCGCGGTTCTCGAGCGGTTCTTTCACAAATCGCGCGAGGACGCCACGCGGATCATGTTGCATGTGCACCATAACGGGGTGGGGGAGTGTGGTATCTTCACCTTCGAAGTGGCGGAAACAAAGGTGACGCAGGTGATGGATTATGCCCGCAAGCATCAGCACCCGCTGCAATGCGTCATGGAAAAGACCTGATGATGTGCCCGTGATGGAAGGACCGGCAATGCCATGAGAACCTTGAACTGCCAGTGCCGTCCTTCACATCCCAACCGCGTCCGACCCTAAGTCCCGCAAACCGATCAGAGGCCAGCCTTGCCGAGCTTTTCCCGCTCCCTAGAACAAGCGCTCCACCGGGCCCTCGCCCTCGCCGGCGAACGGCGGCACGAGTATGCCACGCTGGAGCATCTCCTTCTCGCACTGATCGACGATCAGGATGCGGCGGCGGTGATGCGCGCCTGCAATGTCGATATGGCGACGCTGAAGACCAATCTCGTCGAATATGTCGATAACGAACTGGCCAATCTTGCCACCGGCGCCGGCCAGGACGCCAAGCCGACGGCCGGTTTCCAGCGCGTGATCCAGCGTGCCGTGATTCATGTGCAATCCTCGGGCCGCGAGGAGGTGACGGGCGCGAATGTGCTGGTTTCGCTCTTTGCCGAGCGTGAGAGCCATGCCGCGTATTTCCTGCAGGAGCAGGACATGACGCGCTATGACGCGGTCAATTACATCTCCCATGGCATTGCCAAGCGTCCCGGCGGCTCGGAGCCGCGCCCGCCGCGCGGCGCCAGCGAGGAAGAGGCGCCCGAACGCCGCTCCGGCGAGGAGGGCGAGCGCCAGAAGAAGAAGGCGGATGCGCTTGATGCCTATTGCATCGATCTCAATGCCAAGGCGCGCCAGGGCCGCATCGACCCGCTGATCGGGCGCGAAAACGAAGTGCGCCGTACCATTCAGGTGCTCTGCCGGCGCCAGAAGAACAACCCGCTCCTCGTCGGCGATCCGGGCGTCGGCAAGACGGCCATCGCTGAAGGTCTGGCACGCAAGATCAATGAGGGCGAGGTTCCCGAAGTGCTTGCCGGAACCACGGTCTATTCTCTCGACATGGGCGCCCTGCTGGCCGGAACCCGCTATCGCGGTGATTTCGAGGAGCGCCTGAAGCAGGTGGTCAAGGAAATCGAGGCGCATCCCAACGCGGTCATGTTCATCGACGAGATCCATACCGTGATTGGTGCCGGCGCCACCTCCGGCGGGGCCATGGATGCTTCAAATCTGCTCAAGCCGGCTCTGGCGCAGGGGACCCTGCGCTGCATCGGCTCGACCACCTACAAGGAATATCGCCAGCATTTCGAGAAGGACCGCGCCCTCGTCCGCCGGTTCCAGAAGATCGATGTGAACGAGCCCTCGATCGAGGATTCCATCGCGATCATGAAGGGCCTCAAGCCCTATTACGAGGAATTCCACGGCCTGCGCTTCTCCAACGACGCGGTCAAGGCCGCTGTCGAGCTCTCGGCACGCTACATCAACGACCGCAAGCTGCCGGACAAGGCGATCGACGTGCTGGACGAGACCGGCGCCTCGCAGATGCTGTTGCCGGAGAACAAGCGGCGCAAGACGATCAGCGTCAAGGAGATCGAGACGACCATCGCATCAATGGCGCGGATCCCGCCAAAATCCGTTTCCAAGGACGATGCCACGGTGCTCGAGAATCTCGAAACCGAGCTGAAGACGGTCGTTTACGGCCAGGAGGCGGCGATCGGGGCGCTCTCCTCGGCGATCAAGCTGGCCCGCGCCGGTCTGCGCGAGCCGGACAAGCCGATCGGCTCCTATCTGTTTGCCGGCCCCACCGGCGTCGGCAAGACCGAAGTGGCACGACAGCTGGCATCCTCGCTTGGCGTCGAGCTGTTGCGCTTCGACATGTCGGAATACATGGAGCGCCACACGGTGAGCCGCCTGATCGGCGCACCGCCCGGCTATGTCGGTTTCGACCAGGGCGGGCTTCTGACGGACGGCGTCGACCAGCATCCCCATTGCGTGCTGCTGCTCGACGAGATCGAGAAGGCGCATCCGGATCTGTTCAACATCCTTCTGCAGGTGATGGATCACGGCAAGCTCACGGACCATAACGGCAAGCAGATCGACTTCCGTAACGTGATTCTGATCATGACCTCGAATGCGGGCGCTGCCGATCTGGCCAAGCAGGCCTACGGCTTCACCCGGACGCGGCGGGAGGGGGATGATACGGAAGCGATCAACAAGCTGTTCACGCCGGAATTCCGCAATCGTCTGGATGCGGTGATCTCCTTCGGCGCGCTGCCCCGCGAGACGATCTACCGCGTGGTCGACAAGTTCGTGATGCAGCTCGAGGCGCAGCTCGCCGATCGCAATGTCACGATCGAGCTTTCAGATCCGGCGCGCGACTGGCTTGTGGAGCGCGGCTACGATCCGACAATGGGTGCACGCCCGATGGGGCGCGTCATCCAGCAATCGATCAAGACGCCGCTGGCGGATATCCTGTTATTCGGCAAGCTCAAGGCTGGCGGTGCCGTGCGTGTCGTGGTCGTCGAGGATGAAAACGGCGAATCGAAGCTGGATTTCGAATTCCCCGAAGGTCCGGTCAAGCCGCGCAAGGAGATCGGACCCAAGCCGAAGAAACCGCGCCGCAAGCGGGCCTCTCCGACGAAATCATCCAGGCCGAAATCCGGTGGTTCCGGCGGCAAGCCCGGTCCCGATGGCGGCAACAAGGGCGGTGATGGCCCCGGCGGGGTGCGCACCGTTCCCAAGGTGCCTTTGGTGCGCGCATGAGTGGCGTGCCCCAAAGGCCGCCGCATCCCGCAACGCCGCCCGGCGATCCGCAGCGGCGGGAACCGCACATGGATGATCCCCGGCCCGAGGACCTTCCGATGGAAGACCCGCGTCTGCGGGATCCGCGCTATCAGGCGCGCCTCCGGCAAGGCTTGCAGTACGAGGACCCGCCGTCGGCGGGGGCGCCATCACAGCCTGGCCAGCAGCCCGATCCCGGCATGCATCCGCAGCAGGCAGCGCCGCAATCGGCACCGCAGGCAGCGCCCGATCCGCAGGCGCGCTGGCACGATCCGCATGGTGGGACCTACCATCCTGCCTATGACCCCGGCTATTCCGCGCTCGATCAGGCAATCGATGTGCCGCATCGTCCGAGCCCCGGGCCCGGATATCTGCCAGTGGATCCGGTCAGCCGGGCTTATCAGGACCCGCGTGGCCCGCAACCGGCCCATGGCTGGGCGCAGCCCGGCGCTCCACCCGCCGCCCCGATGCCTCAGGCGCCGCCGCGCATGCCGCGCAACATGCATTCGCAAGCGGAGCATGACGACGATTCCCGGCTGCCGCCCTGGCTTCGCCGGATGGCTGTGCTGGTCAGCACGGGCGCAGCATCCGCCGCCGCGGCCGGGCGCGCGGGAATTGACGGATTGCGCGCGCGTCGGTCGGAAAAGGCACGCGAACGCGCGCGGCTGGAAGCAGCCCGAGCCGCCGATGCCGTCGATTCCGATATCAATCCGCAGGGATCGGAAAACCCCGCAAATCCTGAAATGCGCCCGACGCGTCAGCCGGGCCAGAAGCTCACCGCGAAGGAAAGGCGCTGGCAGCGCCGGCGCCGACGGTACGTGGTCGAGGAGATTGCCGGCTGGATTCTGGTGCCGATCATTCTGATCGCGCTGTATTATGCCCTGATCGGCGGGCTTGCCCTTTTCGGTCTCACCCTCAATGATCTGATGGATGCGCTGCGCACGGCATACGCGCAGTTCAGCTGATTCGAAGACGGGAAAGCCAGCGCCATGGCACGCAGCCGCGCCGATACCCTTCTCGTGGCGCGGGGTATCTTCGAAAGCCGCGCCCGTGCCCAGGAGGCGATTCGGGCCGGTCTCGTCAGTGCCGATGGCACCCGCGTGCGCAAGGCTTCCGAGAGCATCGCCGAGAATGCCGAAATCGAGGCGAGCCCGCCGCATCCTTATGTCTCGCGTGGCGGGCTCAAACTTGCCGCTGCGCTCGATGCCTTCGCCATTGATCCGCGTGACCGTGTCGCCTGCGACCTTGGTGCCTCGACCGGCGGCTTTACCGATGTTCTGCTGCAGCGTGGTGCGCGGCGCGTCCATGCGGTCGATGTCGGGCGCGGCCAGTTGCATCCGCGCATCGGCGGAGATCCGCGCGTCGTGGCGATGGAGGGCTGCGATGCCCGAAGCCTCGATGCGCAAGCCTTCGCGGAAGCGCCGGACCTGCTCGTGGCGGATGTCAGCTTCATATCCCTGAAACACGTCATCCCGCCGGTCCTGCCGCTGCTGGCCGCGTCTGCGGAGATCATCCTTCTGATCAAACCACAATTCGAAGCCGGGCGTGCGGCACTCGGCAAAGGCGGCATCGTGCGCGATGAAACCGTGCAGCGCGATGTCTGCGACGCCATTGCACGGCTCCTTGATGATGCGGGCGGGCAGGTGCTGGGGCTGATCGAATCGCCGATTCGCGGCGGTGACGGTAATCGTGAATTCCTGATCGGAGCCCGTCTTGGCTGAACCTGTTCCCGAATTCGCGCCTTTTGAGGCCACGATCGAGCGCCTCGGCGCGCGTGGCGACGGCATTGCCCGGCATGGCGATGCCATTCTGCACGTGCCTGGCGCGTTACCCGGTGAGACGGTACGGGTGTTTCGCGATGAAGGCAGCCGCGCCCTGTGCGACGGTGACGACGCGATTCGCGTGGCCTCGCCGGAGCGCATCGCGCCGTTCTGCCCGGTTCACGGGCGCTGCGGGGGATGTGTCGCGCAGCATATGGCACCGGAACTCTATGCAGCATGGAAACGCGGGCTGCTCGAACACGCGCTGTCGCGCGCGGGTCTCGAAACCGAGGTGGCGCCGCTGGTTCCGGCAGCGGGGGCAGGGCGGCGGCGGCTGACCTTTCATGCCATGCGCGGTGATGACGGTGTCCTGCGCGTCGGTTTCATGGCCGCGCGCAGCCATGACCTTGTGGCGATCGATCATTGTCCCGTGGCCGAGCTCGGGCTGGCCGGCGCGCCTCAGATCGCGCATTTTCTCGCAGAGCGGTATCTCGCCGAGCAGTCGGCAGTGGCCTGCGATATCCACGTGACGTCGAGCCTCAACGGTCTCGATATCGATTTGCGTGGCGGGCGAAGCGGCGCTTCAGGCCCGTCGGCGGGATTGCGCCGCCGCTTGATCACGCTTGCCGATGCGTGCGATCTCGCACGGCTGTCGGTTGCCGGTGAGACGCTGGTGATGCGCCGCCCGCCGCTGCAACAGATGGGTCAGGCGGCGGTGCTGCCGCCCGCTGGCGGCTTTCTGCAGGCGAGCGCGTTGGGGGAGGCGGTTCTGGCCGGACATGTGCGCGACGCGCTGCGCGCGCAACGCGCATCAGGCGCAACGAAGAAGAAGCGCAAGCCCGTGCGCCGCATCGCGGAGCTGTTTGCCGGCTGCGGCGCCTTCACCCTGCGGCTCGCCGAGGATTTCGCCATGCATGCCGTGGAGGCCGATGCGGGGGCGCTCGCCGCGCTCGATCGCGCTGCTCGTGAGACGCCGGGACTCAAACCGGTCAGCCATGAGCGGCGCGACCTGTTTCGCCGCCCGCTGCTCGCGCCGGAGCTCGGCGCTTTTGATGCCGTCGTGCTCGACCCGCCGCGCGCTGGCTGCGAGGCCCAGACGCGGCAACTCGCGCGGGCGCAGGTGCCGCTCGTCATCTATGTGTCCTGTGATCCCGTGACGCTTGCCCGGGACGCCGCCCTGCTGGTGGCGGCGGGTTACCATCTCGAAACCGTGATACCGATCGACCAGTTTGCCATGACGGCGCATCTGGAATGCGTCGCCGTGCTCAGAAAGTGACTTTTGCGACCGAGACCGCAGGATGACCCGCCGAATTCTGCTGAAAATCGCCTGATCCCGTCGATTCCCGCAGTGGATTACGGGGATGGCAATAACCGCCCGGATCATTGCAGACAATTTTACAGACCCGTTTGACCCGCCGCATACGGTCAGCAACGTAACGTGACGTCATCACAGCCGAGGCCGCGTCATACGCGGCCCTCACGAGGGAACCGGGCCGGTGCCGCAGGGCGCTGCTCGTCTTGAAACAATGGTGTATGGCTTGATCGAAGATCTCGAATCCGCGATCGCACGCTCGTCGCAATCGCGTCGCACCGACCATCTGCGTCGGGTCACTGATCTGTTCCTGCGCGATGCGCCGGCGCTCAGCGAAGAACAGGTCGATCTTTTCGACGTTGTTATCGCGCGTCTGGCCAATGCCATCGAGGCCCGCGCGCGGATGGATCTGTCCGAGCGTCTGGCCGAGGTGCCGAACGCGCCGCGCGGTGTCGTGCGCTCACTCGCGCATGACGAGATCGGCATCGCCCGTCCGGTCCTGACCCGCTCCGAGCGCCTCTCCGACGATGATCTCGTCGCCGTTGCTCTCGCCAAGGGGCGCGAGCATATGCTCGCCATCTCCGAGCGCCGGGCGCTGACGGAGCCGGTCACCGATGTTCTGGTCAAGCGCGGCGACCGGATCGTGGTGCATGCCGTCGCCGGCAATCCCGGCGCGCGCTTTTCAGATGACGGGATGGCGACGCTGGCCGAGCGCGCCCGCGCCGATGAAGCCTTGCGTAATGTGCTCACGGAACGTGACGATGTCGATCCCGAGCGCCTGCGCCAGCTCATGGCCATCGCCAAGGAGACGGTGCGCAACCGGCTGCAGGACGAGACGCCCGAGGGGGCTCTCGACCATGCGCTGGAGATCGGGACGCTCGGCCTCGAAGCCGAGATCGTTCCCGGTGCGCGCGATTACCGCCCAGCCATCGAGATCGTCGATGCGCTGGAAGCGGAGCGACCGCTGATCGAGCAGGATCTGATGGATTTTGCCGCTGCGCAGAAATTTGAGGAATGTGTCTGCACCGTCGCGCGTATGGCTGATCTGTCGATCCAGGCCGCCGAGCGGTTGTTTGACGAAGGGGATGCGGAACTGCTTCTCGTCGTCGCCCGTGCGCAGGACTGGTCGTGGCCGACCCTGCGCGTGATGCTCAAGCTGCGCGGCGACGAGGCCGCAGCCCCGCATCTGATGCGCAAGGCGAAGGAAACCTTCGAAAAGCTCAAGCCAAAGACAGCCGAGCGGGTGCTGCATTTCCTGAAAGCGCGCGAAGCGAGTCAGCAGCGTGCGAGCCGCAAGGCCGCGGCCCGGCAGGGCGGAAATATCAAACCCTTGCAAATGTGAGATAGGAGGGGCGCCGCCCCTCCCGGACCGCCTTGGCTTCGTAGCGGGTTCCCGGCCAGCCGGGATAGGGATCGCGCCAGTCATCGGGGCCGCGCACAAGCCAGCACAGGCGCGGCTCCTGTGCGGCCTGCGCGAGCGTCCAGCCGACATAATCGTCGATATCGGAGGCAAAATGGAATCGTCCGCCTGGCTGGAGCAGGCGGGCGATCGCGGCCAGGTTGTTCTTTGAAACGAACCGCCGCTTGCGCGTGCGGCGCTTCGGCCAGGGATCGGGATAGAGCAGGTAGATCCGCGAAAACGCGGCCTCCGGAAGCCGTGGCAGCAACAGCCCGGCATCCGCGTCCCACAGGCGGATATTGTGCAGATCGCGCGCTTCCACTTCGCCGAGCAGCTTCACCATGCCGTTGATGAAAGGCTCGCAGCCGATGAAGCCCGCTTTCGGGGCCTCCCCGGCGCGATGGGCGAGATGCTCGCCGCCACCGAAGCCGATTTCCAGCACCAGCTCTTCGGGCATGAAACCGAAAAATCCCGCGA
Organism: Saliniramus fredricksonii; assembly: GCF_900094735.1. Classification (NCBI taxonomy): domain Bacteria; kingdom Pseudomonadati; phylum Pseudomonadota; class Alphaproteobacteria; order Hyphomicrobiales; family Salinarimonadaceae; genus Saliniramus; species Saliniramus fredricksonii. The sequence goes on along the minus strand of NZ_FMBM01000003.1, from coordinate 343,822 downwards.
GATCCTCGCGGGACAGCGGGGTGTCGCCGCGCGGCAGGATCAGGCGCGGCAACAATGTTTCCAGTCGCTCTTCCTGCCCGGCGCGCAGGCGCTTGCCCTTGCGGCGACCAAAGAAGGAAGCCGCCGGGGCCTGCGCGTCGGAGGATGGAGCGCTCATGGCCGGGTCGATCAGAAGGCCGATTTCAGCGTGTCGGCGAGATCGGTGCGCTCCCAGGAGAAGCCGCCATCAGCTTCGGGGGTGCGACCGAAATGGCCGTAAGCCGCAGTCCGGGCATAGATCGGGCGGTTGAGCTCCAGCCGGGTGCGGATGCCCCGCGGCGACAGATCGACCGCTTCCATCAGCACCGCTTCGAGCTTGGCTTCGTCGACCTGACCCGTGCCGTGCAGATCGGCATAGATCGAGAGCGGCTTGGCCACGCCGATGGCGTAGGAGAGCTGGATGGTGCAGCGCTTGGCGAGGCCCGCCGCGACCACGTTCTTGGCGAGGTAACGCGCGGCATAGGCGGCCGAACGGTCGACCTTTGTGGGATCCTTGCCGGAGAACGCGCCGCCGCCATGCGGGGCCGCACCGCCGTATGTATCCACGATGATCTTGCGACCGGTGAGGCCGGCATCACCATCCGGCCCGCCAATGACGAAGGCGCCGGTCGGGTTGACGTGCCAGATGCAATCCTTGCCGATCCAGCCGGCAGGAAGCGCCTGATGCACGTAGGGCTCGACGATGGAGCGGATATCGTGCGAGGTCAGCTTCTCGTCGAGATGCTGGGTCGAGACGACGATCTGGGTCACGCCGACGGGCTTGCCGTTTTCGTAGCGGACCGTGACCTGGCTCTTCGAATCCGGACCGAGAAGGTTGGATTCGCCGCTCTTGCGGGCATCGGCCATGGCCTTGAGGATCTTGTGCGAGAAGTCGATGGGAGCCGGCATCAGCTCCTCGGTCTCGTCACAGGCATAGCCGAACATGATGCCCTGATCGCCGGCACCTTCTTCCTTGCCGTCACTGGAATCGACACCCTGGGCGATATGCGCCGACTGCGCATGCAGCAGCACGTCGATATCGCAATTGGCCCAGTGGAAGCCGTCCTGCTCATAGCCGATATCCTTGATGGCCATGCGCGCGAGATGCGAGACATAATCCGCCGTGATGTGCTCGGGACCGCGCACCTCACCCGCGATCACGACCTTGTTGGTCGTGGTCAGGGTTTCGCACGCCACACGCGCTTCCGGCATCGCCGCGAGATAGGCATCGACGACGGTATCGGAAATGCGGTCACAGACCTTGTCCGGATGGCCTTCGGAAACGGATTCACTGGTGAAGAGATAGCTGGAACGAGCCACGATCAACCCACCCTTTCTGATTGGTATGAACCTGAGACGCACCGAAATGCGCCCGTCGAAATCATGAGATCGACGGGCTTTTGCCATCGCTTTAGCGGAAGGTCAAGGTGACAAACCGAATTCGTTCGGAATAAAGAACGCCGTCATCGGGTCAGGATCAGCTCAAACCGGCTGATCGACAGGGTTTTGCGCGGTTTCGTCATCCGCCTCCGCCAGTGCTTCCACGAGATCGACAATTCTCTTGCGCACACGACTGTCGCGCACACGCACGAAAGCGCGCATCAGCTGCAGCCCGTCCGAGGTGGACAGGAAGTCGGTCATGTAGGGTGGATTGGGGTCCTCGGCGAAGCCGCCGGCCAGTTCCCCTTCCGGATTCGGCGCGCCTTCATAGAAGAATTCGATCTGTACACCCAGCGCGGAGGCGATCTGGTGCAGCCGGCTTGCGCCGATTCGATTGGCGCCCTTTTCGTATTTCTGGATCTGCTGGAATGTCAGCCCGAGCGCTTCTCCGAGCTTTTCCTGGCTCATCCCGACCATCATCCGGCGCATGCGTACGCGGCTGCCGACATGGATGTCGATCGGATTCGGATTCTTCTTCACCTGCCTGTCCCCCAGACCTATGTGCCCGCGATGCGACGCGCGGTCAGCGATGCGAGAAGGCACAATAGTAACTGCAACCAAAAAATGCCATTGCCGAATCGTGCAAAAATGGTGGGTGCGTGCTGTTCGGGCAGGCCGGAATCGAGTACGCCCGCGATATTCACGTCGAGTGACGACAGTATTCGCCCGTATGGGTCGATCACGGCGGAAATACCACTGTTGGCTGCACGGACCAGGGGCAGGCCTTCTTCTACGGCACGTAGTCTCGCCTGCGCAAAATGCTGACGCGGTCCCGGCGTATCACCGAACCAGGCATCGTTGGTGACGTTCAGGATCATTCCCGCGCGCCGGGTTTCGTCGTCGGCGCGCATTGCGCCGGGAAAAATCGCTTCATAGCAGATCCCCGCAGCGATGGGCGGCAGGCCGGGCGCCTCCAGCATGCGCCGGCGTGTCGCCGCCGTGAAGCCGCCGGGCACCTGGATGAATTCGCGCAGACCGAGTGCCCGCAAGCTGCCGTCGAAGAGGCTCGGGAGATATTCACCGAAGGGGACGAGATGCACCTTGTCGTAGGTGGCGCGGATGCTGCCGTCTCCGGCCACGACATGGATGGAATTGAAGAAATCATGCCCGTCACCGCGCAGCCGTTCCTCGGCCCGCGCCGCGCCGGTGATCAATGTCACGTCGGACGGCAGCAGCGCCGCGATCTGGGCGAGCGCCCGGCGATCGTTGTGGAGCAGGAACGGAAAGGCCGATTCGGGCCAGATCAGATGTGTGACGTCGGCCACGCCGGATGTTTGCGGGGATGTGGCCCGGTCGGAGAGGCGCAGATAGCGCTCCATGATCTCTTCGCGATTGGCCGGGTTGAATTTCTCGTCCTGGGGCAGGTCCGGCTGCATGATGCGCAATTGCACGCCGGCGACGAGGGGACTCGGGCTCGCGGGCACACGCATGGCGCCGTAGCCGGTGACGGCGATCATCGCGACGAGTGCCGCGCCCGCCGGAATCCAGCGCCCCGCCGGGCGCGCGGCCGTAGCGATGGTCGCGGGAGCTGCGGCGATCGCGACTGCGAGCACGGTCATGCCCCACAGGCCGATCAGCGCCGCGATCTGCATGGGCCAGAGCTGCTGGCCGAGCGCCATGCCCAGGCTGTTCCAGGGGAATCCCGTAAACAGATGCCCGCGCAGCCATTCCGCCAGACCCAGGCCGAAAGCGAGTGCAAGAATGCGCCAGGGCCCGGCGCTCCAGACCAGACGGGCCGCGAGGAAACCGAACGCGTAGAAGAAGGCGAGGGCGGCGGGCAGGCCGATCACGCCCAGCGGCATCGCCCAGGCGAAGCGCTCCGCCTCGACGAGGAAGGCGGCGCCGAGCCACCACAAACCGGCGAGACAATAGCCGAATCCCCAGAACCAGCCGGCACTGGCCGCAGCCCGCAGCGGGCCGAACCGCCGGCCCGCCCCCGCACCGCCGGCCCCGTCGATCAGCCAGATCGCGATCACGAGCGAGACGATCAGGGCGGGAAAAAAGCCGAATGGCGGCATGGCGAGCGCCGCGACCGCGCCTGCCGCCATGGCCAATGCCGCACGCCGCCAGCCCCAGCTGAGGATGATCCCGTGGGCAAGGTCTTGCAGCTTGTCTATGATCATGTTGCGGCCACTCACCGCTGACCCGGGGTGCCGGTCACCTGTCGCGAATCGCCTGCTGGGTTCGCGGAGCCTTCGGGATCTGCCGCTTTCGGCCCCGGTGGCATCCCGTCCTGCCTCTCTGTCGTGCCGTCTTTCGCCATGGCGCCGTCTCCGGGGACAGGTGCCGGCGAATCACCCGGACCCGATACCTCTTCCGGTTGCTTAACACTGCTGCTGCGTGTCGTCACGCGCGGCGCGGCGATTTTGGCGCGCGGGTCGCGCCGATGCACCTTCACGCGCTTGAGCCGGCGCGGATCTGCGTCGAGAATCTCGAATTCCAGTCCTTCCGGCCCGGCGATGAGCTCGCTGCGCGCCGGCACACGCCCGGCCAGGGTCACGATCAGGCCGCCCAGCGTATCGACATCCTCGGCCAGATCGTCGCCGGTGAGATCAATGCCGAGCACTTGCGAGGCCTCCTCAAGATCGGCACGTGCATCGGCGAGCCAGGTATAGGGGCCATCCTGCTCGATCATTGCGGCGGAGGCGAGGTCGTGCTCGTCCTCGATGTCACCCACGATCAGCTCGACCAGATCCTCGATCGAGGCGAGCCCGTCGGTTCCACCATATTCGTCGATGACGAGCGCCATATGGGTGCGCGTCGTCTGCATCCGCACCAGCAACTCCACCGCCGGCATCGATGGCGGCACGAACAGGACCGGGCGCAGGATACGCGTGGCCGAAAGCGGCGTGGTGAGATCGATATGGTCGAGGGAGAGAGGCTGTGGCGCCTTGCCGCGCCGGCGGCGCCCGTTGCCGTTCTCGGCCTTGGCGACGAGATATTCCAGAAAATCGCGGATATGGATCATCCCCTTGGGATCATCCAGGGTCTCGCCATAGACGGGCAGGCGGGAATGGCCGGCGCTGCGGAAGATGCGCAGCAATTCCCCGAGGGCCGTATCCGCCGATACGGCGATGATGTCCGCGCGCGGCACCATCGCATCGCGCACGCGCGTGGAATGGAAGCCCAGCACGTTGCGCAGCATGGCGCGCTCCTGGGCCGAGAAGCCCTCGCTCTCGGCGGTGGAGGCGAGCACATCCTCGAGATCGGTGCGGATCGATTCGCGCGCGCGCAGGCCGAGCCGGTTCAGAAACCGGTCGAGCCAGGGTTCGCGGGCTTCCGGATCGGCGGAATCCGCATCCTGCATATCCGCAGTCAGGCTGGCGGGATCCGCCGTTTCCGCCTGTGCCACGCTGTTGCGGTTTCGCGCCGGGGCAACGGCATCGGATCCCGCGCCATCGGGGGACTGGTTCTTCGTGTCCCCGATTTCCGCGCGACCCGCAGCCTGCGCCGCATCGCGACCGGGTTCCGGCGCGCGCCTGGCCGCCTCGTCCGGATTGCCTTCGTTCGCGGGCTCGTGATCTTCCTGCAGACTTCGTCCGTCGTCGTTCATGGTACGTCAGTCATCGCGCCCGGTGGCGCGCTCCATATAAGGATCGGCGATGCCCATCCGGGCGAGAGCGGCGGTTTCGCGCGCTTCCATTGCCTCGGCTTGTGCATCATCCTCGTGATCGTCGCCCATACAGTGCAACACCCCGTGCACGACGAGATGCGCCGCATGGGCGGCGAGCGTCTTGCCCTCGGCTGCCGCTTCGCGCGCGCAGGTCTCGTAGGCAAGGGCGATATCGCCGAGCGGCTCGGGGCCGAGCGGGTTGATCCCCGGCGCGGCGGGGAAGGAGAGCACATTGGTCGGCTTGTCCTGGTCGCGCCAGTCGCGGTTCAACAGGGCGATTGCCGTATCGTCGGTAAACAGCAGGCTGAGCATGACGCCGTCACCCGCCGCGACATCAGCGCCGGCTTCCGTGAGCGCCGCCGAGACGGCTTGCCGGCACAGATCCTCCAGATCGGGAATCGCCTTCCAGCCCGGCGCCTCCACGCTGATATCGAGCGCGATCACGGCGTTGCATCCTCTTTTCTGACCCGTCCAGCGGTGACGCCGTCGCTCGCTGCAGCCGCGTCATAGGCGGCCACGATCCGGCGTACCAGATCATGGCGCACCACGTCGCCCTCGGCGAAGGTGACCCGACCGATGCCCTCGATCCCGGTCAGCACGCGCAGCGATTCGATCAGCCCCGAGCGCTGGCCCGGCGGGAGGTCGATCTGGCTCGGATCACCGTTGATGATCATGCGCGAGCCTTCGCCGAGACGGGTGAGAAACATCTTCATCTGCATGGAGGTGGTGTTTTGTGCCTCGTCCAGCAAGACCACCGCGCTGGTCAACGTGCGCCCGCGCATGAAAGCGAGCGGCGCGATCTCGATCATGCCGGTTGTCAGGCTGCGCTCGACATGGCGCGCCTCCATGAAATCATAGAGCGCGTCATAGATCGGGCGCAGGTAGGGATCGACCTTCTCGCGCATGTCGCCGGGCAGGAAGCCGAGGCGTTCGCCGGCTTCCACGGCGGGGCGGGTGATGATCAGCTTGTCGACCTGGCCGCTCTCCAGGAGCGACACGGCCCAGCCCACGGCGAGCCAGGTCTTGCCGGTACCGGCCGGGCCGTCCGCGAAGACGAGTTCGTTCTTGCGCAGGGCGCGCAGATAGGCGTTCTGCGCCGCGTTGCGCGCCTTGACGAAGCCGCGCCGACGCGTGCTGATCCCCTCGAAGCTGCCGCTGCCGGGCGTCTCGGACCCTTTTTCGGGGGCGGGAAACAGGGTACCCTGAAAGACGGTCTCCTGAATGGCCCCGTCGATATCGCCGAGTGTCACGGTGTCGCCGTGCGAGACGCGTTCATAGAGCGATTCGAGCACCCGCCGCGCTTGTTCGGAGGCTTCCGGACTGCCGCGCACGACGACGCAATTGCCGTTGGCATTGGCCAGAATGTCGAGCCGGCGCTCCATATGGGCGAGATTCTGGTCGTAATGACCGAAAACCAGACTCGCGAGGCGGTTATCCTCGAAAGTCAGCGTGATCTGCGCCGTCTCGTCGACACCCGGATGGGAACCGGCTTCCGCCGGTAGCTGCGCGCCTGCCGCCGCACCGGGCGGCGTGTTCTGCTGGCGACCGTCACTGTCGGGCAATGCGCGTTACTCCTTCTCGCGATACCGCGCGGCACACACCATCATGCCACATCCGCCGCCGCCGTGTCTCCCGGCGCATTCGTCTCTCCGGCGCGCCCGCGCAAAGCTTCGCCCTGAAGCGAATTGCTCGATTGCGCCGTGATCAGCACCGGCACGATATCACCGACGGCCAGCCCCGCGCCATCGAGATGCACCGCCTGCAGATAGGGCGATTTGCCGCCGAGCTGGCCGGGATGGCGACCGGGCTTTTCGAGCAGCACCTCGACCACCTTGCCGACCGTGCCGCGATTGAAGGCCTGGCGCTGCTCTTCCAGAAGCGCCTGCAGCCGTGCCAGCCGCTCGGCCTTCACGGCCTCCGCGATCTGCGCGGTATCATCCGCCGCAGGGGTGCCGGGGCGGGTGGAATATTTGAAGGAGAAGGCGGAGGCGAAGCCGATATCGGCGACGAGCCGCATCGTCTGATCGAAATCCGCGTCGCTCTCGCCGGGAAAGCCGACGATGAAATCGGAAGACAGCGCGATATCCGGACGCACGCGCCGCACCTTGTCGATGATGCGGCGATAGGCATCACCCGTATGCTTGCGGTTCATCGCCTTGAGGATACGGTCGGAACCGGCCTGCACGGGAAGATGCAGATAGGGCATCAGCTGCGGCAGGTCGCGATGGGCTTCGATCAGCGCATCGTCCATGTCGTTGGGATGGCTCGTCGTGTAGCGGATACGCGCCACGCCCTCGATTTCGGCCACGGCATGCAACAGCTGCCCGAGCCCCCATTCGCGCCCGTCCGGCCCCGCGCCGTGATAGGCGTTGACGTTCTGGCCGATCAGCGTGATCTCGCGCACTCCCGCATCGGCGAGCGCGCGGGCCTCGTCGAGCACCTTCGCCACGGGCCGCGAGACCTCCGCGCCGCGCGTATACGGTACGACGCAGAAGGCGCAGAACTTGTCGCAGCCTTCCTGGATGGTGAGGAAGGCGGAGACGCCGCGGCTGCGCACGCGCTTGCGTTCGAGCTTCGGCAGATGCGCGAATTTGTCGTCTTCCGGGAAATCCGTATCGACGACGCGCCCCTTCTGCGCTGCGCGCACCATGGCGGGCAGGCGGTGATAGGCCTGCGGGCCGACCACGACATCGACGACCTGGGCCCGGCGCAGGATCTCCTCGCCCTCGGCCTGGGCGACGCAGCCGGCGACGACGACCCTGGTCTCGTGCCCCTCCTCGGCGCGGCGCTGTTTCAGCGTGCGCAGGCGCCCGAGTTCGGAATAGACCTTCTCTGCCGCCTTCTCGCGGATATGGCAGGTATTGAGCACGACGAGATCGGCGTTCTCGACGGAATCGGTCTGCTCATAGCCGTCCACGGCGAGCGCATCGGCCATGCGCTCGGAATCGTAGACGTTCATCTGGCAGCCGTAGGATTTGACGAATACTTTTTTCAAGCGCTGCAACCGCTGGCTTCGCAATGAACCGGATCCGGCAGGGCCGGGATTTCGCCCCCTGTTTACGCGTTTTCGCGCCATAAGAGAATAGCGTTCCCATGGTTTTTGCGCGGCTGGCGCGCGGCCCGCGAGGTGATCCTGTGCGCCGGTGCGGATCACCGCCTGCGCGACCGTTTCCAAAGCGCCCCGGAATGGGCTATTGCTGGATGCCGCACCCGCAGATTCCGACGCGTAATGACGAGGCTGTCTCCATGATCCCCAAGCCGCATGCCGCTCTTTCGCCCAACACCTATGACTACGAATCCCTGCCTCTGGTGAAGGCGACCGGCTTTCGCGAATATGATGCGCGCTGGCTGTTCGAGAAAGAAATCAATCTCATGGGCGTCCAGGCGCTGGGCGCGGGGCTGGGTACGCTGATCCATGAGATGGGCGTGCGCCCCGATCTGGTCACCGGGCACGATTTCCGCGGCTATTCCGCCTCGATCAAATATGCGCTGATCGCCGGGCTGATGGCGGCGGGCGTGCGGGTCAAGGATGTCGGGCTCGCGCTCTCGCCGATGGCCTATTACGGCCAGTTCGCGCTGGATTGCCCCTGCGTGGCGATGGTTACCGCCTCGCATAACGACAATGGCTGGACCGGGGTGAAGATGGGCGCCAACCGCCCGATGACCTTCGGCCCCGAGGAGATGGGGCGGCTGCGGGACATTGTCCTGTCGGGTGAATTCGTCCTGCGCGAGGGCGGCGCCTACGCCTTCGTCGAGGGCTTTGCCGAGCGTTATCTCGATGATCTGACGCAGAACGTGACGATCGCGCGCAAGCTCAAGGTGGTGGCGGCCTGCGGCAACGGCACGGCGGGGGCCTTCGCCCCGCGCGCGCTGGAGGCGATCGGCTGCGAGGTGATCCCGCTCGATTGCGAGCTCGACCACACCTTCCCGCATTACAATCCCAACCCGGAAGACATGAAGATGCTTCACGCGCTGGCCGACAAGGTGCGCGAGACCGGGGCTGATGTCGGGCTCGGTTTCGACGGAGACGGTGATCGCTGCGGCGTGGTGGATAATGAAGGCAAGGAGATCTTCGCCGACAAGATCGGCGTCATGCTCGCGCGTGATCTCTCGAAGCTCTATCCGAACGCCACTTTCGTGGTCGATGTGAAATCCACCGGATTGTTCAAGGACGATCCGGTGCTGATCGAGAACGGCGTCACGGCGGATTACTGGAAGACGGGTCATTCCTATATCAAGCGCCGTGTCAACGAGCTCGGCGCGCTGGCCGGCTTCGAGAAATCAGGGCATTTCTTCTTCAACGATCCCGTCGGGCGCGGCTATGATGACGGCATCCTCACCGCCATCCACGTGGCGCAGATGCTTGATCGCAATCCGCAGAAGACGATGGCCGAGCTCTACCGCGCCATTCCGCAGACCTGGGGCTCACCCACCATGGCGCCGAAATGCGCCGATGAGGAGAAATACGCCGTGGTCGATCGCGTCAGCGCCCGCTTCAAGGCGATGCACGAGGCCGGAGAAGAGGTGGCCGGCCAGCCGATTCGCGAACTCGTCACGGTGAACGGCGTACGCGTCGTTGCCGAGGACGGTACCTGGGGGCTGGTGCGCGCCTCCTCCAACAAGCCGGAACTGGTCGTCGTGGTGGAAAGCCCCGTTTCGGAAGAGCGCATGCGCGCCATGTTCAAGGGCGTCGATGCGATCCTGCGCGAGAACCCGGAAGTCGGTGCCTATAACCAGTCACTGTGAGGCCCCCCCGCTTCGACCCGGCGCGCAGCCGGGTCGGCCAGGGCCGCGCCCATTGCCGAGCCTTTCGGCGTCAGCCGCAGCAGGGCGGCATCGCGGGTGATCAGGTCGCGGTCGAGGGCACGCAGGATCACGGCGCGTGCCCGCTGCGGGCGCCATTGCAGATGCTCTGTCAGCGCCTGTGGGGTGTTCTCGCGCGCCATGACGGGGGTGTCCTCATGGGTGTGGAGATGCACCACAAGGGCGACGCAATCATGATCGAGCTTTTGCTGCCTGCGCCGGAAGCCCTGGGCGATCAGCCCCTGATGCGGCGAGAACAGCAGTGCCAGGGCGAAGAACACCCCCGTCATCGCCGCCATCGAACCGCCGATCGAGACGTCGAGGGAAAGCGCAAGGAAATAACCCAGCACGCATGATGCCACGGAAATCGCCACCGCCAGTACCACCATCCGCACCAGTCGGCGGGTCAGCAACACGGCGGTTGCCGGGGGCGTGATCACGAAAGCCACGAAGAGAATGGCGCCGACCGCATCGAAGGCGGCCACGGCGGTGACGCTGGTCAGGGCCAGCAGGGCGTAGAAGATCACCCCCGGTGCAAATCCGAGCGCGGCTGCCAGAGCCGGATCGAAGATCGCGATCTTCAGTTCCTTCCACAACAGCACGACGAAACCGAGATTGGCTGCGAAAACCGCCGCGAGGCTCAGCACCGTCACAGGGACCTCTACCCCGAGGATGGGCACCGTATTCATCCAGACGAAGGCGATCTCGCCGAGCAGCACGGTCTGGGTATCGAGATGCACGTCGCGGGCAAACAGGGTGATGAGCAGGATGCCGGCGGCAAACAGCGCGGGAAAGACGAGCCCGATCGCCGCATCCATCTTTACCAGCCGCGAGCGCGCCAGCGCTTCGGAGAGCGCCACCGTCAGCAATCCGGCGAGACCCGCCCCGATCAGCTGGACCGGGCCGGTGAGCCGGCTTGTGGCGAGCCAGACCACGACGATGCCGAAGACGATGGCATGGCTGATTGCATCGGTGAGCATGGCCGAACCGCGCAACACCAGAAACACGCCGATCAGCGAGGAGGCGGCGCCAACCAGCACACCGGTCAGCATGATCATCGCCGGAATGCTCTCGAAGAAGGCCGCGATCATGACTTCGTCTCCGCAGCATCCTGCGGCGGACGGGCGTCCGCATCGAGCCTCTGCCCGGCCTCGTCCGGCATACCCAGATTCCCTTGGGCGCGGGCATGTCCCGCCTCGGTGAGCTGCCAGTGGGGGCTGGTCTCGGGCGCATGGGTGACTTCCCGCACCAGCCCGTCGCGCGCGAGCTCGGCGAGGGCGTGGCGGGTGGAGGCGCCGTGCAGGGTGTCGAGCATGCCCGCTTCGGCCTTGTAATCGCGGTTGCCATGCGCCTGCGCAAGCCCGTGCACCGACATCAGCACGCGCCGTGCCGCGAGTTCGCGCCTTTGGCGGCGTGCATCGCGCCAGCGCCGCACCAGTCCGCGACGCGGTGCCAGCAGGATCGAGATCAGCACGATCGCACTGGCGATCAGCACCACCAGCGGCCCCGTGGCGAGGCCGCGTCCAGAGGCGCTGATCATGGCGCCGCTCACCCCCGAAATCATGCCGAAGAATGCGGCGAGCACCACCATGCCACCGAGGCTGCGCACCCATTGTCGCGCGGCGGCGGCAGGCGCGATCAGCATCGCCACCATCAGGATCACGCCGACGAGTTGCAGCCCGACGACAATGGCGAGCGCCACCATCACCGTCAGCGCGGCTTCGAGCGCGACCACGGGAAAGCCCTGGGCGCGGGCGTAATCGGGATCGAAGGAGACGAGCTTGAACTCCTTCCACAACGCCGTCACCAGGGACAGGGCGACCAGGGTGATCCCGCCCATCAGCCACAGATCCTCGCGCAGGATCGCCGCCGCCTGGCCGAAGAGAAAGCTCGACAGTCCCGCCTGGCCGGTTCCGGGCCGCCCCTGGAGCCAGGTCAGGAGCATGATGCCGACCGCGAAATAGACGCTGAGCACGACGCCGAGCGCGGCATCGGTCTTCAGCCTGGTGCGGCGGATGATCAGCATCACCGTCAGTGCGGCCAGCGCGCCGACGATGAAGGCGCCGGCGAGGATCGCTCCAAGATCGCGGGAGCCGGCGATGATGAAACCGAGACAGACGCCCGGCAGCGCCGCATGGCTGAGCGTGTCGCCCATGAGACTCTGGCGGCGCAGCACGGCAAAGCAGCCCAGAACGCCGCTGACGAGGCCGAGGATCGCCGCGCCGAGCGCGACGGTTTGCACGATGCTGCTTTGCAGGAGGTCGACCAGACTCGTCATGATCTTGCCCGATGCGGCGTCGAACCGGGCCGCGCGCAGGCCCTTCCGTAGGGTTTGGTAGCAGTGTCGAAGTTCAATCTCGTCTCATCAAAGTGTTAGGCCCCCGCAGCGGCGCTGACAAGCCGTTGCAGGGGCCGGATACCGACCGGATCAGGAGAGAAGCCCCGCCGGCATCACCGGGCAATCCGCTTCATTGCGCGATATTCCATTCCCGCGCCCAGTCCGCCAGAGCTTCAGGCAGCGGTGCCGGGGTGCCGCCGAGCGCCTGCGTGATCAGCATGGCATTCTCGTAGATCATGCCGATATAGGTCCCGCCGACGGTTCCCCGTTCACCCATCGCATCGGAATAGAGCGCGCCGCCGATCTCGATCCGACCGCCGCGTGCCCGCACCTCCTGGACCAGCGCTTCGATGGTGCGCGGGGACACGGTGGTCTCGACGAAGACGGCGGCGATATTGTTGTCGATGACGTAATCGGCCACCTCCCGGATATCGCCGATACTCGCCTCCGAGGCGGTCGAGATTCCCTCGATGGCCTCGCTCGCCTCCATGCCGTATGCGTTGGCGAAATACTCGAACGCGTCATGAGCGGTGACCAGACGGCGCTGATCCCGGGGGATGGTGGCGATGCTCTCGCCGGCCCAGTCGTAGAGTGCCTGCAACTGAACCGTATAGGCATCGACGCGCGCGTTGATCGCTTCGGCGCAAGCGGGGCGCTGTTCGATGATCGCATCACCGATCACCGGCGCGATCCGCGCCCAGAGGCTCGCATCCATCCAGACATGCGGATCGGCCTGGCCGGGCTCCTCGGGATCATCGACCAGATCCGCCGGATCGATCGCGGCGGCGAGGACGCCGATGGTAGGGCGACGCGCGGAGAGGCGCTCGAGCACCGAGGCCAGCTGTTCCTCAAGGGCGAAATCCACATAGAGAATGAGGTCGGCCTCGCCGAGTTGCGCCACGTCGGAGGCGGTGGCGATATAGTCATGCGGATCGACGCCGGGTCCGAGCAGCGCTTCGACCTCGGCGCAACTGCCGGCAATGTTGCGTCCCACATCGGCGATCATCTCGACCGTGGTGAGAACGCGGACCGGCTCGTCTTGCGCTGCCGCACGCTGTGGCGCAAGGAAGGTGGTGGCGAGGGCAAGGCTGGCGAGGGCAAGGGGGGCGAGGGCAAGGGGGGCGAGGGCAAGGGGGGCGAGCAAGGGGAGGCTGCGCATCGGCAAAATCCTGCGCGCAGTGCGTGTCATTTCGGAACTCTGTCGAATCATCAGGCCGGGGCTCCAGGTTGACGGGGCGCGCATTGCAATGCGCCATGTTCGCATGACAGGAGAATTAATGCAGTTGCAAGTCATTTGCAAGTAGGTCGTCGCAGAAGATCGCCCCTGCGGCCATATCGCGCAGCCGCTGACGCGCCCGCATCAGCCCGGATGGTCCACCGCCGGCTCAGATGCGATAAGCGTCGCATGATGAAGGCTCCGGGAGGCCGGGGCAGAGGGCAGGGAGGGCAGGAGAACGCATGAGCGAGAGCAACGAGACCGATCCCGGCGCGGCGATCGCCGCGCAGGAAAAGACCCAGCATGCGGTCCGCGCTTTTCTGCGAACCCGTCTCGAAGCCGAGGACGGCGCGCCCCCGCAGCAGCGTGACACGCATATCTCGACCATCCTGCTCAGCGGAACGCGCGCCTTCAAGCTCAAGCGCGCCCTGCGCCTGCCCTATGCCGATTTCTCGACGCCGCAACGGCGTCTCGCTGCCTGTGAGGCAGAGTTGCGCCTCAACCGCCGCACCGCGCCGCAGCTCTATCGGGCGGTGCGGCGCATCACCCGCGAGGATGACGGCAGCTTCGCCATTGATGGCAAGGGCGCCCTGGTCGATGCCATGGTGGAGATGCACCGCTTCGACGAGGAGGGGCTGTTCGACAGGCTCGCGGCGCGCGGTGAACTGAGCACCGGGCTGCTCGATGCGCTTGCCGATGCGATCTGCGCGTTTCACGAGGAGGCCGAACCCGTCGCCGATGCGCATGGGGCGCAGCGCCTTGCCGATGTCATTGCCCTCAATGAGCGCAGCATGGCCGATCTGCCGGCCCTGCCGCGCGAGCCGGTCGCCGATCTGCTGCGGCGGCAGGAGGCGGAATGCGCACGCCACGCAAACCTGCTCGATGCCCGCGCCGGTGCCGGCATGATCCGCCGCTGTCATGGTGACCTGCATCTGCGCAATATCTGCCTGCATGAGGGGCGCCCGCAGCTCTTCGACTGCATCGAATTCAACGAGGCCATCGCCACCACCGACACGCTCTACGATCTCGCTTTCCTGCTGATGGATCTGCGCGCGCGCGCTGCGGACGATCCCGAGCTCGCCCGGGCGGCGGCCCATGTGGCAAACCGTTATGTCGATCGCAGCCGCGATGATGCGGGTTACGCGCTTTTGCCGCTCTTCATGAGCCTGCGCGCCTCGATCCGCGCCATCGTCGCCGCGACACAGATCGCGGAGGGGGATGGCGACCCCGCGCTCGCCCGGCAGATGCGCAGCTATCTCGTCCTTGCCGGCGATCTGCTCGAACCTGCCCCTGCGCGCCTCGTGGCGCTGGGCGGGTTCAGCGGCTCGGGCAAGACCACCCTCGCCGAGGCGCTCGCGCCGCTGATCGGGCCGCCACCCGGCGCGCGCATTCTCGAGAGTGACCGGCTGCGCAAGCACTTGCACGGTGTCTCTCCGGAAACGCCGCTCGGCCAACAGGCTTATACGAAGGAGGCTTCGCAGGCGGTCTATGCCGAAATGCGCGCACGCGCCGCAAGCGTTCTGTCGGGCGGCGGCAGCGTCATACTGGAAGCCGTTCATGCCCGCCCGGAAGACCGCAATGCCGCTGCCGCCATCGCGGAAGAAGCCGGCTGCCCGTTTCACGGTTTCTGGCTCGATGTCGATCCCGCCGCTCTGGAGGCGCGAATCGCGGGGCGGGGCAAGAGTGCCTCCGACGCGACACGTGCCGTGCTGGAGTCCCAGATCGCCACCGGCACCGGCCCGCTTGACTGGGACCGGCTTTCCCCCGCCGGAGAGGGGCAGGCCGGAATCACGGCGCAGGTGAAGGCGATTGCTGATACGGTCGGGCGGGACGCCGCATCGCCATCCTTCCCCGTGGATCGGAGCTGAGTGGCGGTCATGAAAGAACGCACCCGCCCTTCCCGACCTTCCATGTCAATGTCGTTCGTTTGCCGAGAGGATACTTGATGATGTCGTCACCCTTGTCTCCGCCGGCCGGAGCGCCGTGGCTCACAACCCGCCCGATCGCCCATCGCGGCCTGCATGATCGCAGTGCCGGTGTGATCGAAAACAGCCTGGATGCCGCCCGGGCGGCGATTGACGGGGGCTATGCAATCGAATGCGACGTGCAGGATTCGGCAGATGGCGAGGCTTTCGTCTTCCATGATCACGATCTTGCACGCCTTACCGGACGGGCCGGCGCATTCTGCGCGCTGCGCGCCGATCTGCTCGACACCCTGAGTCTGCAGGATGCGCAAGCCGCGGGGCGAATCCCGCGTCTGGCCGATTTCCTCAGCCTCGTCGCCGGGCGGGTTCCCCTCGTGATCGAGATCAAGAGCCGGTTTGATGGCAATCCCGCGCTCACCCGGCGCTGTCTCGAAATCCTGGGCGATTATGCCGGGCCCTTCTGCGTGAAATCCTTCGATCCGCAAATCGTGGCATGGCTGTGCCGGGACGCCCCGCATATCCTGCGCGGCATCGTCGCGGATGCCGCCGGTAGCGGGCCGCCGGACGGCACGGGCATGAAGCGCGACGGCTGTCTTGCGCGCGGCCATCTCCTCCATTTCGACGAAACCCGGCCCGATTTCGTCTCGTGGAAGGCGGCTGATCTGCCCCATGCCGCGCCGTTTCTCTGCCGCAGCCTGCGTGGCATGCCGATTCTGGCCTGGACAGTACGCAGCCCCGATCAGGCAGCGGATGTGCGCGCCCATGCCGACCAGATCGTCTTCGAGGGATTCGGGGCTTAGAGTATCATTCCGTCAGGTCGCGCGCTTCAGTGTGGATAAGACGGGCCGGGCTGCAGGCGGGTTTGCCTATCGGGAGGCCGGCGCTATGGTCGCCACGATCGAAGGCAACTGACGGGGAGGCGCGCGCTTTGGATTTCGGTTTTCTCTGGACCGCGCTCGTCACCATGCTGGTCACGCTCGACCCGCTCGGTCTCGCGCCGATCTTCATCTCGCTGACGGCGGGGATGGATGCAGGTCAGCGGCGGCGGATCGCGGCGCGGGCCTGCCTGATCGCGCTGGCGATCCTCACCTTTTTCGGTCTGGGCGGGCAGTTCCTGCTGGATGCGCTGGGCATTGGCCTGCCGGCCTTTCGCATCGCCGGGGGGTTGCTCCTGTTCTACATCGCTTTCGAGATGACCTTCGAACTGCGCGCCAAACGCAAGCAGCGCACGGCGGTACGCGGCGCGAATCAGCCGGATGCGGAAAAGCATCTCGCCGCCTTTCCGCTGGCCATCCCGCTTCTGGCGGGGCCCGGTGCGATCACCGCGACGATCCTGCTTGCGGGCCGGGTGCAGGGTGATCTGCCCAATGCGCTGGGGCTCGCCGGTGTGATCACGCTCGGTGTCGCGATCTGCTTCGGCGCTTTCGTCGCTGCAGAGCGCGTCTCGCGGCTGATCGGCGAGATGGGCAATATCGTTCTCACCCGCCTGCTCGGCGTGATCCTCGCCGCACTCGCCATCCAGTTCGTCATCGACGGCGTGGTGGCGGCCCTGCCGTAAGGGCGCCGACGCATTACAGGGCACGCATCCGGTCGTTCTTGCCGCAGCGCTGTCAGGCGCTGAGCGGGCCTGCCCCTCCTAATCCCCCGGTCGGCGCATCGCCGGGGGGAGGGGGGTCTCGCCGAAATCGATGCGCGAGCGCTGCAGGATCGTGCCGGTCTCGTCGACGATCAGGCGCAGGCGGCAATTGTCGTGGAAGAAGGTCAGGCGCCAGCGCCCGGCATCCGCACCCGAACCGCGTTCGGTCAGCGTCGTGATCGCGCCGTCGCGCAATCCCGCCATCACCTGCTCCGGCGTCAGCGCAAAGGCCTGCGCGACGAGCCGTGCATCGATGCAGGGATCGTCGCCGTGGAAAGCGACACGCATTTCCGTTGTTTCGGCTTGCTTGCTCATCGCCTCCTCAATACGCCATCAGAGCCGGGAGCGCGGGGCCGGCATCAAGGTTCATGGCGCGTGCCTCACCAGCCAGTGATTCGGCGATGGTGGAGGCATCATCACGCGCCGCCGCGTTGTCCGCCGCGACCGGCGCGTTCCGGATGAATCTGTCCAAGATACGGCGCGCTCCTCGCTTGCGAGACGATCATCGCTAATGTGGGACCCCGGATCGCAGGGCACAAGGCGGATGATTGCGCATGCGGCAAACCGGGGCGGCGCGCGGATCTTCCGGTGATGGCGCCGGCATCCTCGATATGGCATGCTTGGATTTCTGCCTGACGCCATTCCTCCACGCAGCCCGATTCGCCCGATCACGGAACTTCCCGATGCACCGCGATACCACGCCCGTCTTCTCGAAAAGCGCCGTCGCGGCACCCTCGCCACTGGCTGCAGAGACCGGAGCGCGGGTTCTGGAGCAGGGCGGCAACGCCATCGAGGCGATGATCGCCATGGCGGCGACGATCGCGGTGGTCTACCCGCACATGAATGCCATGGGCGGTGACGGTTTCTGGCTGATTCGCGAGCCTGACGGGAAAGTCACCGGAATCGATGCCTGCGGCCCCGCCGGAGCCCGCGCAACACGGGATTTCTACCGCGAATCCGGACAAGAGACGATACCCGCGCGCGGGCCGCTCGCGGCCCTGACAGTGGCCGGCGCGGTCGGTGGCTGGAGGCTGGCGCGGGAGGCAGCGAAGGCGGCGGGCGGGCGACTTCCCCTGCCGGTCCTTCTCGAAGACGCGATCCGCCATGCCCGTGAGGGTTACCCGATCGCCGAATCAGAGCAGCGCTACTGGGATCGCGAGGCCGGCGGCGCCACGCTCGAGACCCTGCGCGCGGTGCCCGGTTTCGACGCGACCTATACGCTCGCCGGAGAGCCACCCCGAGCGGGCGCCTCGCGCCGAGTGCTGCCTCTGGGGGATACGCTGAGTCATCTCGCGGATGCGGGCCTCGCCGATTTCTATCGCGGCGATGTCGGGCGCGAGATCGCGGCTGACCTGGAACGCGCCGGGGCGCCGGTGACGCGCGCCGATCTCGAATCATACGCAGCGCGCGCGGTCCGTCCGCTCGGCCTGCGGCTGGCGGATGCGACCTTGTGGAACTTGCCGCCGCCGACCCAGGGCATCGCGTCGCTGATGATCCTGGGCATGTTCGAGCGGCTCGGCGTGACGCGCGGCGACAGCCTCGACCATCATCACGGGCTGATCGAGGCGGTGAAGCGGGCCTTTGCCATCCGGGACCGGGTGGTGACAGACCCGGCCCGTCTCGATGCCGATCCCGACGCCCTGCTCACCCCCGATGCGATCGCCCGCGAGGCGGGCGCCATCGACATGGCCCGCGCCGCCGCCTTCCCCCTCGCCGCCGATCACGGCGATACCATCTGGATGGGTGCCATCGACGATTCGGGGCGGGCGGTCTCCTATATCCAGTCGGTCTACTGGGATTACGGCGCGGGGCTCGTCCTGCCCGCCACCGGCGTGCTGTGGCAGAATCGCGGCATGTCCTTCTCACTCGATCCCGCTGCGCGCAACCCGCTGCAACCGGGCCGCAAACCCTTCCACACGCTCAACCCGGCGCTCGCCGTCTTCAATGATGGGCGGGTCATGTCCTATGGTTGCATGGGTGGCGACGGCCAGCCGCAGACGCAGGCGCAGATCTTCACGCGCTACCGCTTCGGCATGGATCCCGCCGCGGCAGTCGATGCGCCGCGCTGGCTGCTCGGACGTACCTGGGGGCAGGATTCGACCACGCTGAAACTCGAAAACCGCTTCGACCCCGATATCGTCTCCGGTCTCGCGGCGCGCGGTCAGGTCGTGGAGGAAATCGGCATGCCCTATGCGGATCTGCTCGGTCATGCGGGCATGCTGGTGCGCCACTCCCGGGACGGGCATATCGCGGCCACACACGATCCGCGCGCAGGCGGTGCGGCACGCGGGACGGGGGGCGCATGAATCAGGCCCGTCCCGATCCGCGCGCGCGCTATGCAATCTATTTCGCGCCGCACCCGAAGACGCCGCTTTGGCGCTTCGGGTCGCGCGTCCTCGGTTACGATTCGGCGCGTGGCGAAGACGTGCCCCGACCGGATCTGGGTGCCATCACGCCGGAGCGGCTCGCGGAACTGACGCAGCGCCCGCGCATCTACGGCTTCCACGCCACGATCAAACCGCCGATCCGGCTCGCCGAGGGCTGCGACGAGCCCGGTCTGATCGCCGCGCTCGATGCCTTCTGCGCCGATTGCGCGCCGGTCACGCTGGCCCCGCTCGTCATCGCGGCGCTCGGGGAAGATGGTGATGACGCCGCTTTTCTCGCCTTGATCGAATCCGGCGGCGAACAGAGCCCCGCTTTGCGCGATCTCGAGGCGCGGGTGGTCATGGCGTTCGAACCCTTCAGGGCACCGCTCACGCCGGAGGAATACGCGCGACGCAATCCGCAAGCGCTGCCGCCGCGCAAACGCGCATTGCTCGACCGTTACGGCTATCCCGCCGTCCTTGATGCCTTTACCTTCCACATGACCCTGAGCGGGCGGGTCTCGGGCCGCGAGCGCGCGATGCTCGAAGCGGCGCTTGATGCGTTGCGACGGGAAATGCTGCCGGATGAGGCCACCGTGATCGATCATCTGGCTCTGTGCCGGCAGTTGCCGGGCGAACCTTTTCGCATCCTGCACCGGGCCGGTTTCGGAAAAACGCCTCTTCCCTGATCGGGGCGCCGAGGCTGCCGGGCGGCTTCAGAACAGGCGACGGCGCAGCAATGTGGATTGCAGGGCGCTGAATTCCTGCGGCATCAGATCCTCGTCGCGCAGGGTTTCCACCTGGCCCGCATTCGCCGGCATCTTTGCAGCGGAGCCGGGGCCGGAGCCGGGATGCGGCACGCCGTTTGCCTTGTCAGGCGGCAGGGGCGTCGTGGTCCGGCGGGGTGTGACATCCATATCATGATCGCCCGAGAAGCCTTCACCGGTCTCGCGCATGCTGCCCGCGCGGCGCCAGCGGGCGATGACGGCGGCGATGTCGCCATGGGTCAGCGCCGTTTCGCTGCGTGCGCCCAGATTGTTGTTCGGGCCCGGCAGGAACTGCGCCGGAAGGCTGTCGAAACGGATGCGCATGGGCAGCGGCACGGCCTCCCCGAAAGCGAAGACCTCGCGAATGCCCAGAGCCGGCACGAAGGCGACGAGGGATTCCGCCGCATCCGAGACGGCGCTCTTGACGATGGCCTGGTCGCGGTCATTGGCCATGCGCATGGCGAACAATGTACTGCATTGCGAGATGATCGGCGGATCGAGATCGGCGGGGCGCTGGGTCACCAGGCCGAGCCCGATACCGTATTTGCGCCCCTCCTTGGCGATACGCGAAATCGCCTTCTTGGTCGGACCAAAACCGAGATGGCGCTCGGCGGGTGCGTAGCGATGGGCTTCCTCACAGACGAAGAGCAGGGGCACGGCTCCGCCGCTCCACAGCCCGAGCTCGAAAGCCAGCCGCGCCAGCACCGAGACGACGGAATCGACCACCTCCGCCGGCAATCCGGCAAGCTGCATCACGGTGATGCGGCGCCGCTGATCGGTGAGATTGAACAGACCGTCAAGCGTCTCGACCATGGTGTCGCCGCCGATATTGGCATCAGCGAACATGAAGGCGTAGCGCGGATCCTGCGAGAGCGAGCGGATACGCGCGATCAATCTCTGATAGATCGGCACCTCCGAGCGGTTCTCGAGCCGCCCCATCCCCTCGTCGAGCAGCCGCAACAGATCCGCGAGCCGGTACGGAGCCGGCGTATCCACCGTGAAACCACCCGTGCCGCCGCTGCCGGGCCGGCGCAGGCTCGCCCCCGTGCCGCTGCGTTCCTGGGCATAGGCGGCTTTCGCGTCCATGATTGCCTGGGCCAGCAGATTGACCTCGGCATCGACGCCGGGGCGGGCGCGAAACAGCGCATCGACGAATTCTTCGAAGGCGAACATCCAGAAGGGAAGCCGCAGGTTTTCCGGTGTGATCAGCCGCATCTGCGACGTCTCGAAACAATTGGCGTATTCCGCATGCGGATCGAGCAGGAAGATCCGCTGGCGCGGGCGCTCGGCGAGAACGGCGCGCAGCATCAACGCGATACCGCTGGACTTGCCGACACCCGTCGTGCCGAGCACGGCGAAATGCTTGGTCAGCATTTCGTCGATATCGATATAGGCGGTGACCTGGGCATCGAGGGCGAGGGTGCCGAGCGCGATGGCGCGGCTGTCGCGCCGGGTATGGATGTCGCGCAAGGTATCGCGCTGCATCGGCACGACCGGCGCGCCGAGCCGGGGGTAGCTGCTCACGCCGCGCTGAAACGCGCTGCGCCCGTCCGGCAATTGCAGGACTTCCCCGAGCATGTCGATCCGGGCATGAGCACCGGTCTCGGCTCCCGCTTCGGTGATGGTGGTGATCACGGCGATGGTCTGCGATTGCGGCGTTGCAATGGCGATGAAATCGCCGACCGTGACACTGTCGCGTGACGTCAGCCATATGCCGGCATGCGCCCCGGCCAGATCGACGAGCGTACCGAAGCCTGCATCCGCTTGGGCCGCGACGGGGATGGTCTCGATGCAATGATCCCGGTTCTGCATGGTTTTCGTGGCCTGCCCCCGTGCGACGGCTTTCTCATCCGTCTGTAACGCGCCTGTCCGCCGAACGCGGCAGGCGACGTCATCTTCAGGGAAGAGAGGATGCCACGATGCGCGTTAATGCGGCGTTGCCGCGTCGATGCGGGATTGATCGGTTTGCGTTCCGGGCGCGATCCGGACTGCCGTTCCGGTGAGCGTGACCACGACATGATGCGCGGTATCACCGGATGTCTCGAAGCTGAAAGAGATACCGATCACCGCATCCGCACCCAACGCCGTCGCCGTCGCGATCGCCTCGGATGTGGCCTCTTCACGGGCGCGCGCGAGTTCGTTCGCGTAATCGTGGCGACCGCCATTGTCGACGTTGCGAATGCCGGTGCGAAATTGCTTCACGACATCATGCCCGATCACCGCCTGGCCGATGACCAGGCCGCAATAATCGGTGACGGAATGTCCATCGAGTGAATCGGTCGTGGTCAACAGCATGCATGTCCTCGCATCGTTACGGGTCGGCGGGCTGCCGGACCGGCGAACGGGATCATGATTGCCCGAAACCGTTAAGCTTGGATGACCAGAAATATACGTAAGATTGTGTATGATCGCGACCCGGTTCCGGCCCCGGCAACTGCCGGTTCGCCTCAGGGGCTGCGTGGCCAGCGGAAATCATCGGCGCGCCCGGCAACCGGCGGCGGCGACACGCCTTCTTCAAGGACGCGCTCGGTAATGATGCGCGTGGCCGGATCGAGAGGCGGGTTGCCGGACAGCAGGATACCCTGCGCGGAGACGTCGATCCGCGTCAGCGGCATGACGGGGCCGACGGGATCGCGGCGTGCGGTGTAGAGCAGGCCGGGCGCGAGGGGCAGTTCGCCGAGTGAACGCCGGATCAGCATGTCGATCGCGGCAATCCGCGCGGTTGCGTCATCGGCCGCTTCGATGGCGGCGCGTGCCACGGCGATCTCGTCGCGCGGGCGCGTGATCAGGCGCTGAATCTCGATATCGACGAAATGCGCCGCCTTGCCTGCGCCGGCTTTCGTGAGATGGATTCCATCCGATGTGCGCAAGCGGGCCGGTTGACCGGAGAGGTCCGGACCGGTGGCGCTGTAGCGGTCATTCTCGTCGACGAAACCCTTCCAGATATCGACATGGATGACGTCACTGCGCCGCAGGCGATCGCGCACGATCTCGTTGATCATGGCGAGATCCGTGGAGAGCCGGCTGCTCTGCATGGGCGGCAGGCCGACCCAGATCAGGGGGATCCCGGCATCGGCAAAGGCCTGCGCGATGACATCGATGCGCTGACCGTATTCCGCGCGCCAGGGATCGGAGAGCGGTGCGGCGCTCGCGCCGTCGACCCTGAGCGCCTGACGATCGTTCAGGCCGATCTGCAGCACGGCTATGTCGAAGTCGGGCGCGTCGGCGAGAATGCGTGCGAGATTGGCGGGCCAGTCGAAGAAATCGTCGCGCACCAGGCCCGACGAGCCGCGTGCCTGGACGGAAACCGCGATCTCCGCCCCTTCCTCCTCCTCCATCAGCGCCTGCAGACCCTGCCCGAGATTGGTTGCCAGCGAATCACCGAAGACGGCGATGCGGGTGGAAGCGGCCTCTTCCGCGTCCGGATCGGTCCGCAGCGGCGCCGGCGCAGCCGGCCTTGCCGGACGCGTCCGGCTCTGTTGGGCCGGGACCGGTTCGGGCTCGGAGCGCTGAAACAGCCGCAGGAAGGCGTATTGTGCCGGCGTCGCCGGCGCGATGCCGGTCGCATTGGCAGGCATCGCCGCCGCGCCGTGCGGCAGGGTGGCCCAGAGCAAGGACAGGGTCATGAGCAGAACCGGCAGCAGCCGGACCATGCCGTGGCCGGAGAGGAGCATCCGCATCATGGCTCCATGATAGCGCAAGATCGCGCGCCGGTCAGCGCTCTTCCTGCCCGTCGGCGCTGTTGCCATAAATCAGTGCTCAGCGGTTCGTGCGCAACGTCTCCAGCAGCGCCATATTGGCATAGCCATCCGCCGGCAGGCCGCGCCCGCGCTGGAAATTGCGCACGGCCTCGCGCGTCTTCGAGCCGAACATGCCGTCGATATCGCCGCGATAATAGCCCAGATCCCGCAAACGGCGCTGCAATTCCTCGCGCTGGGAGGTGTTCATGCGCGGCTCGTTGCGCGGCCAGCTCGCCTGCACTGCGGCACCGCCCGTGAGACGCTCGCCCAGAAGCGCCACGCCGAGCGCATAGGCATCGGAGGAATTGTAGCGCTTGATCACGTCGTAATTGGCGGTGACGAGGAAGGCCGGGCCGTTCGAGCCGGCGGGCTGGAACAGACTGGCCTCGCCACGATTGGGCAGCGAACCGCCGGCTGCGGGGCTGAGGCCGAGGCGCGCCCATTGCCCGAACGAGGCTTTCTCCACGCCGTAATCGAAATTCGAGGGCAGACGCACCTCCATGCCCCAGGGCAGCCCTGGCTGCCAGCCGTGTTCGCGCAGATAATTCGCGGTCGATGCCAGCGCATCGGGGATCGAGTTCCAGATGTCCCGGCGCCCGTCACCATCGCCGTCGGCGGCAAAACGCAGATAGCTCGTGGGCATGAATTGCGGATGCCCCATCGCCCCCGCCCAGGAGCCCTTCATCGCGTCACGGGAGATCTTGCCCCGTTCGAGGATTTCGAGCGCCGCCAGCAACTCTCCCTGGAAGAAATCGCCCCGATGGCCCTGATGCGCCAGGGTGGCCAGCGAGCGGAAGACGTCCTTCGAGCCCTTGTAGCCGCCGAAATTCGTCTCCATTCCCCAGATCCCGAGCACGATGGCCTGCGGCACGCCATAGGCGCGCTCTACCGCCGCGAGGTTCTGCCCGTGGCGCGAGCGCGCCTCGTTGCCCAGCCTTATCCGGGTGGCCGAGACCGCGCCGTCGAGATAGTCCCAGATCGGGCGCGCGAATTCCGGCTGGCGCTGGGTCAGGCGAATCACTTCCTGATCGGGAGTGACTCCGGCAAAGGCGCGGTCGAAGGTGGCGCGTGACACGCCGCGCCGCTCGGCTTGCGGGCGCAGGCTCTCGAGATAGGCCGAGAAATCGGCCGGGCGGGTGCTGTTGCCGGCATTGGTTTGACTCGGTGCATCGCGTGATGCGGCCTGGATGGAACCGGTGCGTTGCGAATCACCGCGTTCGGCGAAGGCATTGCCGCCGATACAGCCGCCCAGCGGCAGGATCAGCGTTGCGCACAGCGCAAGGCGCAGGCGCGCCCGAACGGATGGCCGCAACGCAGATATCTGAACGGCGGACGAACGGCGGCGCATCGGGAATATCCTCGTCTCGGGCACAGGCCTCCTCAAAGCACCAAATCATGATGAAGGAATGTTTAATCGGCAAGCTGCCGGAAGATGACGAAATGGTCATCTTCCGGACACGCCCGTGCCATTGCCGACCGACCATGCTCAGCGCATCGAAACACGGATCAGGACGACATCCCATGAAGATACTCGCTGTGATGACTTTCGCCGCCGCTACGGCACTTGCGAGCGTTCCCGCGATTGCCGAAGGCCCTGCGCGCGGTGGCCCGGGCGATCCGGGCGGCCCCGCCGCCATGCTCGATCAGGATGATCGTGCCGCCCTCGCCGATGCGCGCATCGCCGCCATCCGTGCGGGATTGCGCCTCACGCAGGAGCAGGAGGCCCTGTTCGAACCGGTCGCCGAGGCCCTGCGCGCCATGAGCCACAATGCCGCACCAGGCTTCGGCAGAGACGGGCGCGATCCGGGCATGCGGCAAGGCATGCGGCAAGGCATGCGCGACGGCATGCGCGACGGCATGCAGGAGATGTCGCGCGACGAGCGCCGTGCGATGCGTGCTGACATGCGCGAGAGGCGCGGCGAGGGTCAGGCCCATGATTTCATGGAGCGGCTCGAGCGCCGCAGCGAGATGGCGAGCACCAATGCCGCCATGATGGCCGATCTCACCCAGGCCATGCGCCCGTTCTGGGACGGACTCGATGCCGATCAGCAGCGCCTTCTGCCCATCCTGATGCAGCCGAACATGACAATGGGTCAGAATCGTCACATGCGCTACGGCGACTCCCGCAGCGGCCATATGGGCGAGCACGGCCCCCGCCGGATGCGCGGGCACGGTGCCAGCGAGTAAGCGCCTGACCCGGTGTGACGGCGCCCGTGGCGCCTCGGCGCAAGGCGTTTCACATTACTGCCGCACGGCGCGTCGTGGCCCGGCCCGGCTCAGGCTGACCGTGCCGTCGGTCGTGCAGGCGAGACGAATCCCGGCGAGTGTGCGCCCCGGCAGCGCCTTGCCCTGCCGCAGCGCCTGTTGCAGCGCGCTGGTCAGGGCCTCGATCTTCTCCAGGCCGGGGCCATAGCCATGTGCCCCGGCAGCGCCCCCGCCGCAGGCGAGGAAGGCGCGTTGCAAGACGCGCCGGGCGATCGCGACCGGGGCATCGCGCAGCACCGCGCCATCAAGGGTCAGCGCGCCGTCGCAAGCGGCGAGACGCGCCCGTGTGAACAGAACCTCCGCCGCGTGATCCAGCGCCTCGCGGGTCTCGCTTGCGCGCCGCGCCAGACGGGTCAGGCGTGACGCCGTGAGGCCCTCCTGCGCCAGAGCGGGCAGCAAGGCGCGCAGCCGGGCGCGGGTATGGCGAAAATCCGTGTTGGCCGGATCACGCACATGCCACCAGCCGAAATCTTCGCAGGCCGCGATCAGTCTCGCCTTGGCGATGCCCAGAAACGGACGCACCAGCGTGATGCCGGTCCCGGCCTCTCCGGCGACGGCATCGAGTGGCGCGCGTTCCGCCATGCCCGCGAGCCCGTCAATGCCGCTGCCGGCGCAAAGCCGCATCAGGACCGTCTCGGCCTGGTCGTCCTGCGTATGCGCGGTGAGGACGATTGGTGCCTGCGCTGCGCGGGCTTCGTCGGCAAGCAGGCGATAGCGTGCGGCGCGGGCCGCCTGCTGGATCCCGACCGCAGGGGCCGCGTCATGCTCCCAGCGACGCGCTCTTGCCGCAAGCCCGAGCGCCGCCGCCTGTGCGACGACCTCGGCGGCCTCGCCGGTGCTCTCGGGGCGCAAGCCGTGATCAATGCTCACGATGGTGACGCGATGGCCTTCACCACGCGCCACCAGCGCCGCGACGGCATGCATCAGGACGGTGGAATCCGGACCGCCCGATACGGCGGCGACGAGGGTTTTTTCGCCCGGCGCGAGCGCGGCGGCGATCAGCGCCGCACCTGCTTCGGGCAGGAGCGGCGCGCCATCATCCGTATTCGCGGGATCTTGCGGCGTCACGCGCAGCCGGCGCGTGACGCCTCACGCGCAATGTTGTCCCGCATCGCCTCGGCGGCCTGCGGATATTGCTGCGGAATCTCCGCGAAGGTTGCGCAGGCCTGCTCCAATGCGCCGATTTCGACGAGGGCGCCACCAAGTCTCAACATGGCCTGCGGCGCGACATCCGTCTCGGAATATTCTGTCGAGACGGTCAGAAACTGTTCCGCCGCCTCGCGATAGCGCTCCTGCCCGCGATAGCTCTCGCCGAGCCAGTAGCGCGCCTGCGGCGCCAGATCGTCACGCGGGTGTGATTGCAGGAACTGGCGGAAACCCATCTCGGCATCGTCGTAGGCGCCTTGCAGAAGCAGCGCGTAAGCCGAATCATACAAGGTACGCGGATCCGCGTCACCCGTGGCCGCGATGCTTGGACGCGGTGCGGTATCGCCGGTATCCTGCGCGGAGGCATCACCGTTGAGATCGCGATTGCGCAATTGCGGCAGGCTCATCGTGAGACCGGAATCGCTGCCCGTCTGCGCGTCTTCGCCATTGCCGAGGATCGCGCCGGGGAGGGCGAGCGGCGCGGAGGGCTGCGTCGAACCCAGCGGCTGCGGCGTGCCGGGCGCCAGCGGGTCTCGCCCCGGATCGAAGGCATCGCCGCGTCCCGGCCCGGCCTGTTGCAACGGTGCCTCGGATGAAGGCTGCGCGGCATCCGGCGCATCCATCTGCGGCGTGGCGGGCACAGGGTCTTCGGCAGGCGGCGTATTCTGCCCCGAGCGCTGCGGCGCAGGCCCCGCGCCCAGTTCATCGAAGCGGAACGCGACATCTTCCTGCATGCGCTGGAGGCGTTCGCGCAGCTGGCGATTCTCGAATTGCAGTTCCTCCACCTGCCCGGACAGATTGCGCACCTGCCCTTCGAGCTGGTTCAGCCGCAGCACGATCTCGGACAGGTCCTGCGCCTTCGCCGCAGCCGGGACGAGCAGGCTGAACCCGGCAATCAGCGCGGCGACGGCGAACGCGCGCGCCGGGAATCCCGCGAAGAATCCGATCAAGGGACGAATCCGCAATGTCTTCATGGCCAGAAAAATCCTCGAATACGACGCCGTAGCCCTCCGGAGCGCCGATTGCAACGCCTTATCACAAATCTGCCGGAGAGGCTAAATTATGGCGATGACGCGCAGATGCGGCGACCGGGATCAGGGAACATCCGCACCGGCACCCGGTTGTGCTCCGCCATCACAGATCGCGCGCAGATCAGACCATTGCGCATCGGCGAGCAGCGGCGCCGTTGCCGCTTCCGCGCGCGGCGATCGCCGTACCGGTGCGGTTTCCCCGAGAGCCCTGACGGCGCCTTCGCGCTGCTCTCCCATCGGATGGGTGGCGAAGAGCCCGTCATCCTGCGCGCCGAGATCGAGCAGGAAGCCGGCGAAGGGATGGGTGGGGCGCCCCAGCGCCCGCAGGCTCTGCGCGGCGAAGCGATCCGCCGCAAGCTCCTGCTGGCGCGAATGTGACGCCATCAGGCTCGCCTGCGCAAGCCCGGCCATGACGCCGCCACCGATGAAATCGCCGAAGAACAAGCCCATCAGAAAGCCCGTCCCGCCCGCGCGGATGAGATTGCGCAGACCGTCGCGATGCGCCACATGGCCGATCTCGTGGGCGATGACACCCGCCAGCGCATCGGGGCCGTCGACGTGTTTCAGCAAGCCCGCGAACACGTAGATCTGCCCGCCCGGCAGAGCCACCGCATTGACCTGGTCGCGCGCGACGACGCCGACCTGCGGATCGACATGCAGATCATGCAGCGCCGTCAACCGCGCGGTCAGCTGCGCGAGGGCCGCGTCGCCCCCTTCGCTCTCGCAGGTCACCAGATCGAACCGCTCGCGCAGCGCCCGGTCGACCATCTCACCGAGACGGATCTCGGCCCGGGCTGGGACCAGCGGCGCGATCCGGTCGGCAAGAGCCGGGATCAGGAAGACGATCGAGGCCATGATCGACACCGTCGCGGCGATCAGCCAGAAGACCAGCCGGCGGTGTTCACCGGCGCCGCCCCGCCATCCGCCGCGCGCACCGATATGCTGCAACACGGCCCGGCGCGCCACCTGATCATGGATATGCACACGTGCGCCCCCCTCGCCGCAGGCCAGAATCAGCCGGTCATCGGGACCGGAAGGGCGGTGGATCTCCCGGCTCGGCCAGAATACCGGCTCGCCCTGCTGCGTGATGAAGCCGATGCCGTCGGGCGTGAGCTGCAGCATCACTGCCTGCTTCTGTGCATGCACGCCGTCAAAATAGCAGCCCGGCAGCGCCTCCCCAGCGCCGCATTGCGGCTCATGGGCCGAGTGAGAAGGCATCGGCCAACCCCTCTCCGGCGCCCGCCGAGGCCGGCTCGCAATAGCGGAGGCGTTCGATGAGTGCCTGCGGCTGCGTCACGCTCAGCGTGCTCATCACCGCGACCCAGACCCCGCGTTCGACGAAATAGCGCCGCATGGCGCCGATCAGCGTGAGCACCACGAGAATGCCGGCGACTGTGAGAACTGCGGAAAACGTGCTCGGCTCCTCCGAGGTGCCGAACAGGGCACGGGTCTCCTCGGGAAAATGCTGCGTCAGGAAGAGGGCGATTATTCCTAACAGCACCATGATGAGAAAGAGCAGGAGCAGCATGCCCGCGCCGAAGCGCAGATAGCAGCCGACGACCTGCCGCGCCCGCAGCGCGGAGACGAAACGCGTCGTGCCGAAGGACAGGTGATTGAGCCGCCAGCGATGCCAGATCGCGATATAAACCGCATAGAAGGTGAAGCCGACCACCAACGTTGGGATGATCGCGAGCGCTGGCCCCGTCATGACCTCGCGCAACTCCCGCAAGTCGGGAGCGGCGGCCGTGATCAGGGAGGCCAGAAGGGGCACGCTCAGGATACCGATCACCAGCCAGACCAGCGCCGTGATCATCCAGCCGAGATAGACCCGCCATGCCAGGCTCCAGCCCGTGCCGGAAAACTGCGCCTTCTGGTCCCCGATCCGGCATCCGCCGATCAGGTAACGGTCGAGGGAAGCGCGGCGAAACGGGATGGCGAGGCCGAGGCTGAGGATGGCTGCCGAATCCCAGCCGATGCGGCGCATGAAATAGCCGGCGAATTGGGCATCGAGCGAACCGGCAATGCCGCGATAGCGGCTGCGCGTGATGCGATAGGCGAAAGTGCGGAACTGGGCGAATTGCTGCAGGACCATCAGCCCGAAAAAGGTTGGCCCCGCCAATGAGACGGAGCTGCCGAAGGATGTCAGCCCCAAAAGCGTCAGCAGCAGATTGATGGGGATCAGCACGGCCATGCCGATCAGGAAGCCGCGCAGCAATTCACCCCCGCGACCGGCATATTCGAGCGGCTCGCCGGCAATGACGGTGTTTCCCCAGAGATGGCGCCGGATATCCGTGATCAGCCAGAAACGATACAGCCCGAGCGTCGGCAGCGTCAGCAGGCTCCCGCGCGCGAGCAGGCCGGCGAAGGCCGCGCGGGTCCCGGTGAACGCGACGTTCTCCTGCGCGCCGGCGCTCGCGGCCACGGGCGGCTCATGCGCATCGCGAATGGTCGCACCGGGTCGTGCCGGTATCGCCGCGACGGGCATCGGGGGCGATGCCGGCGCAGGGCATGGCGCGCCGGGTCCGGCGGCCTGGGGATCGCCGACGCGGCGGCCTGGCGCGGCCGTCATGGCGCGAACGCGGCTGATCGGAACGGCGGGAACGGAAAGGCGTGCGGATATCATCGAATGTCACTATCTTTAATAGCAAAATGATCGTATAGCATATCTTATATGGAAAACGATCCCGGATCGTCAATTTGCGACCGGGATCATGGTAAAACAAAAAGTGCTCCCATGTGCGGCGACAACCGGCCCGTCGCGGCCATCACAAGGTCAGCCCGCCATCCACATGCAGCACCTGGCCGGTGACGTAGCCGCCAAGGGGCCCGAGGAGAAAGGCGATCAGGCCGGCCACCTCCTCGCGACGCCCGAGCCGGCGCATCGGAATATCGGCCTTGATCGCCTCCCAGGCATCAGCGCTCAGCGAGGAATGGCCGCCATCCTTCTCGGTATAGCCCGGCGCGACCGCATTGACCGGGATGCCGCGCGCGGCATGTTCGGAAGCGAGGGTGCGGATCAGCGATTCGAGCCCGGCCTTGGCGGCGGCGCTGGCCATGAACAGGCCTTTCTGCGGATAATGCGCCGCACCGAAGGAACTGACCGCGACGAAACGCGGCCAGGGCGATTGCGCCACGAGCGGCATCACCGCCTTGGCCAGGGCGAAGCTGCCGAGCGTCATGGCCCGCCAGGCGGCTTCGAGATCATCGGCCCCCGTATCCGCCAACGCGCCGCGGCGCGCGTAACCGGCTGCACTGACCACCTGATCGAGCCGGCCGTATTCGTCCTGCGCGGCCCGGGCGAGGGCGGGGGCGGTGTCCGGATCGGCGAGATCGCCGGTGACGCAGATGCAACGTGATCCCGCCTGAGCGAGTTCGCTCGCAACGGCCTCCAGTGTTTCGCGGCGTGCACGCGTATGCAGCACGAAGGCCGTGTCGGGCGCCGCGATCCGACGTGCGGTTTCGGCGCCGATACCGCTCGCCGCGCCCGTGACCAGCACGACGCGGGCGATCGCCCCGCCATGCATCGCCCCGCCATGCATCGCCGCGCCATGCATCGGCCCGCTCATGCGTCGTTCTCCTCTTGCGATGCACCCGAAGCCGCGCGCTCACGTGCCCTGCGGCGCTGCTGGCGCGGCTGGATCCAGGCGAAGTAGAAAGCCAGCAGGGCGGCGGTGAGCAGCAGCAATACGGCGATCCAGGAGCTGACGAGAATGGTCGGGTCGCCGCCCGAAATGCCCAGCGCCCGCCTGAAATTGCGCTCCAGCAAAGGTCCCAGGATGACGCCCAGCAGGACGGGGACCAGCGAGAATTGCAGGCGCTGCAACAGCCAGGCGCCGATCCCGATCACCACCATGGCCCCCATGGCGAAGAGGCTGCGTTCGGACACATAGGCGGCCACCACGGCAACGGCTGCGATCATGGGAAACAGAACGGCGTGATCGATCACCGCGACACGGGCAAACCACGGCAACAGCAGCAGGCCGAGCACCATCAGCACCAGATAGGCGAAGAGGAAACCCACCATCAAGGGCAGCACGAGATCGCCGGCCTGCGTGAACAATTGCGGGCCGGGCACGATCCCCTGGATGACCAGCGCGCCCAGAATGACCGCCGTCACCGAATCACCGGGAATGCCGAAAGCCAGCATCGGGATGAAGGCGCCCCCGGTCATGGCGTTGTTGGCCGATTCCGGCGCGACGATGCCCTCTGGAATGCCCGTGCCGAACTTTTCCGGATGCGGCGAGGACCGCTTCGCCTCGGCATAGGCGAGAAAGGCGGCCATGGCCGCACCGGCACCAGGCAGGGCACCGATCACGGCGCCGATCAGAGAGGACTTGATCGGCAGTTTCCAGCCGACCTGGCGCCAGACCGGCACGAAGGCGAAGATCCGCCAAAACGAAATCCAGGCCACCTGTCTGGGGCGCGACAGCGGCTCTTCGAGCCGGCGCAGCACCTCCGCGAGGGCGAACAGACCGATCACCAGCGGGATCAGCGGCACGCCGGTATAGAGGCGAAAAACCTCGAAAGTGTAGCGCGGCACACCCGCGAGATCGATGCCGATCGTGGAGATCATCAGGCCGATCACCGTGGCGATCAGGCCCTTCACCAGGGATTCCTGGCTGACCGCCGCGACGGCGACGAGTGCGAGGACGACCAGCGCGAAGATTTCGGGCGACTGGAATTCCAGCGAGAAGCGCGCGAGCTGTGGCGCAAAGAGAATCAGAAGGACGCCCCCGACCAGCCCGCCGAAGACGGATGCGGCAGTGGCCAGCCCGAGGGCCAGCTCGGGCTTTCCCTGCTTGAGCATCTCGTGGCCATCGAGCATCGTCATGGTGTTGGCTGGCGCACCGGGCACGCGCACCATGATCGCCGTCGCCGAGCCGCCATAGATGCCGCCAACGAAAATCCCGGTCATCAGCAGGATCGCCTCGAGGGCCGGCATGCCGAAGGTGAAGGGCAGGAGCAAGGCGATGGCCAGCGTGGCCGTCAGCCCCGGTACGGCCCCCACGAAAACGCCCAGCAGAACGCCGAGGCAGACGACACCGAGCAATTGCAGATCGCCGGCGAAGAGGCCGATCGCGCCAGGCAGTTCAGCCAGCATGAGATACTCCGCTGCAAAACGGGAGAATGATGCCAAGTGGATCGCAGGATGCCATGCACATTGCCGGTCTCATGACAGGAGCCCGAGCGGAAGGCGTGCATTCAGCAGCACACCGAAGAGCAGATACATGAAACCGACGGCCCCGATTGCCGCGAGCAGGGTAACCCAGAGGTTGTCGCGGCGAAACAGGAGCGATATCGCGCCCGCATAGAGCGCCGTGGCGATCACGTAGCCGAGGGTCTCGAACACGGCGACGAAGGCCAGGGAGAGGCCGGCGGCGATCAATGCCCGCACCAGACCCGCCCGGGCCGAGACGCGCGCGCGCATCGTTTCCTGCCCTCCCTGTTCCTGCGGTTCCGGCGGCGAGAGCGCAGCCCCGGCTATCAGCCAGAGCGACAACACACCCAGAAACAGGGCCAGCAATGTGGGAAACATGCCTGCACCCGGATCGCCGGAGCGCCCGGGGCGGAACGACTGCGCCTCCAGCCCGTACCAGATCGCGATTGCGAGCAGGAGGATGCCGATGACGGCGTCGCCCCTCAAAAGCTTGCGCGGCAACTGCATTCACGTCCCCTCTGAATCACGGGTAACCCGCGACCTGATGGCGATGACGAAAGAAAGGGGGCATGCGGTTGCAGGCGATCCGCGCGCAACCGCATGAAAAGCAGGCCGGCGCCGCAGCGCCGGCATATCCGTTCAGTCGGTCAGGCCGAGATCGGCCATGAGCTGCCCGATCACCGGAGCGATGGCCGCCATATAGGCAATGGAGGCCTCCCGATCGAGCCAGCGCTCACCGATGCCGGCCTCTTCGGCCCAGGCGAGAAATTCCGGATCCTGGAAGGTGTCGTACATGGCCTGTTCGAGCACTTCCACGATCTCGACCGGCGTGCCGGGAGGCGCCGCGAGCAAGCGGAAGCTGCCATAGACGACATCGTGACCGAGTTCGACGAAGGTCGGCACGTCGGGCGCCATCTCGACGCGCTCGTCACCCATCACCGCCAGCACACGCATCTCCCCCGAGCGGACATATTCCATCACGGGCGGCAGGCTGATCACGGCAGCCATGGTCTCACCGCCGAGCAGCGAGGTGACCTGCGGTGCGGCGCTCTCGTAAGGCACATGGTTGAGCTCGATGCCGATTTCCTGCTCCATGGCCACTGCGTGCTGGTGCCAGACGCCCCCGGTGGAAGCGTTCGAGACGGTCACGCTGCCGGGTTCGGCCTCGGCTGCAGCGATGAATTCGTCGAGGTTGTCGAAATCCTCCGCACGCACCACGAGGGCGCTGGCATGTTCGGTCACCATGCCGATGATCTCGAAATCCTCCCACGAGACCGGGGCCATGTTCTGATATTCGACGGTGAGAATATCGTAGGTCAGGGTGCCGATCGTATAGCCGTCAGACGGCGCGCCCTTGAGCGTCATCCAGCCGACGGAGCCGACGCCGCCGGTGACGTTATCGGTATAGATCGACGTGCCAAGATGCTTCTGCATGTACTCGACGAAGCCGCGCATCACCGTGTCGGTGCCGCCACCTGCGCCCCAGGGCATGATGTGACGCACTTCGCGATCGGATTCGGGATACTCGGCCTGTGCCGGTCCGGCCAGGACGAGCGCCCCGGCCATCAGGCCGGCGCCGAGAATGGATAGACTGCGAATTCCCTGCATGATTCTGGTTCCCCTGTTGTTGTCATGATTCTCGTTTACGCAACGCGATTACGGGTCTTCTCTCCTGCGTCGATGCTCTGTTCCCGGATCGCGACCGGCATCCCGCTTGCGCATGCGACCCTCATGCGCGAAACCTGTCAGGCGCGTAGGGCGCCGGATCGATATTGGACGGCGTCCCCGTCAGCATGCCCGCGAGCAGACGCCCGGTCTTGGGGCCGCCGGTGAGGCCGATATGGTGGTGGCCGAAGGCGGTATAGACCCGCGTGCCGCCCACCTCGCCGATCAGCGGCAGGCTGTCGGCGGGGGCCGGGCGATGGCCGAGCCATTCCGCCTCGCCGGTCGCCTCCAGATCGGGGAAGGCGCGGCGC
Organism: Saliniramus fredricksonii; assembly: GCF_900094735.1. NCBI lineage: Bacteria > Pseudomonadati > Pseudomonadota > Alphaproteobacteria > Hyphomicrobiales > Salinarimonadaceae > Saliniramus > Saliniramus fredricksonii. The sequence goes on along the minus strand of NZ_FMBM01000003.1, from coordinate 308,387 downwards.
ACCTGACGCCGCAACAGCGCCAGCGGGCTTTGCGAGGGTCCGGCTTCGAGACCGCCGAATTCGACGATTCCGGCACAACGCAGACCGCCTTGCATCGGCGTCGCCACGAATTTTCCACTCGCCACCATGATCGGCAGATGCGGGCCGTTTTGCGCATTCTCGAAAACGATGTGATAGCCGCGCTCGCTCTCCAGCGGCACATTGAGCCCGAGCTTCTTCATCAGGGGCTTCGACCAGACGCCGGTGGCGATGACGCAATCGCTGCACGCAAATCGCCCGGCATCCGTCTCCACCGCACGGATGCGCCCGCCGGAGAGATCGAAATTCTCGGCGCTCGCCGCCACGATGGTGCCGCCCATGCCTGCGAAGACATTTGCCAGCCGCGCCACGTAGCCGCCGGGATCGCGCACGAAACCATGATCGCTCACGCTCACCAGGCAGCCGATATCGCGCCCCAGCGACGGCTCGTATTCGCGCAATTGCGCGCCCTCGCGCACCACCGGGCGAAAGCCTGCCTCCTCGCGGATCCGCCAGGTATAGGAATCGGCCTCGAAAGCCGCGCGGTCGGCATAGGCGAAGCAATAATCGCTGTCCTGTACGAGCGCAGCGGCGGGCGTGCCGTCGGCGAGGGCGTGATGCTGTTCGAGGCTGTCGGTGACGATCGGGGTGAGGCCCCGGGCGATGCGCTGCGTATCGCTGTCATTGGCGTGGGAGAGATAGCGCATCAGCCAGGGGGCGAGCCTGGGCAGATAGGACCAGCGCAGAAACAGCGGAAAATCCGGGTTCATCAGCATGCGCGGCGCCTTGCCGATCAGCCCCGGTGCAGTGACGGGTGCCATGGAACATGCGGCGAGCACCCCGGCATTGCCATAGGAGGTGCCCTGTCCGGGAGGGGCGCGGTCGATCAGGGTGACGGGGATGCCGGCGCGGCGCAGCCAGATACCGGTGGAAACGCCGACGATTCCGGCGCCGATCACCACGACATGCTTTTCCTCGCGCCCCGCCTGTGCCATCTGCCTCACCCCATCCAGCGCCGCACCGGCGCGGCGGCTTCTTCCAGGGGCTGGGCAATGACATCGACGAGGGTCGGCCCGTCCGTCTCCACCGCCTCGCGCAAGACGCGCTCCAGATCCTCCGGCCGCTCGACGCACCAGGATTTCACGCCATAGGCGGCGGCGACGGCGGCGTGATCGGTGCGCCCGAAATCCACATTGTAATAACGCGCGCCCTTGTCCGCCTTCTGGCTCGCCTTGATCCAGCCATAGGCGGAATTCGACATCACCACGAAGGTGATCGGCGCCCGCGCGCGGCAGATGGTTTCGAGCTCGCCTGCCGTGAAGCCGAAGGAGCCGTCGCCCATCAGCGCCACGACCTTGCTCTCGGGCCGCCCGTACCAGGCCCCGAGCGAGGCCGAGAGCGCATAGCCGAGCGCCCCGTGGGCGCGGTTGGTGATGAAATGGCGGCCAGCACGCGGCAGGGTGAAATAGGCCGAGAAATACGGGCAGGTCGTGCCCGGATCGGAGACGAGTGTCGCGGTCTCGGGCAGAATCTTCTGCAAGGTGGCGACGACACGTTCGGGCCGCAGCGGCGTCTCGCTGGTCTCGGCATGGCGCATGAAGGCTTCAAATTTGCGCCGGCGGATATCGGAGGCGATTTCCGCCCCGCGAAAGCGGGCGCTTTCATCCTCGCGCGCATCGAGCGCTGCGTTGAGCTGGTCGAGGGCAAGGCGCAGATCGCCCAGCACCGCGACTTCGGCCTGGTAATTGGCACCCAGCACCATCGGGTCGCTGTCGAAATGCACGATGCGCGAGCCCGGATCCGGGGCCTCCCAGCGCGCGGTGGTGGTCGAGCCGGCGCGGCAGCCCATGAAGACGACGAGATCAGCACTGGTCATCGCCTCCCAGGTCTCGTCGGTGCCGCCATTGGAGCCGACCACGCCGACGCAGACGGGATTTGTCTCCGCGAGCGAGCCCTGGCCGGAAATCGAGGTGGCGACGGGGATGTCGAGCCGGTTCGCGAAACGCTCCAGCGCATCCATCGCCCCGGCGATCACCACGCCGCCGCCGCAGACGATCAGCGGGCGTTTGGCCGAGAGGATCGCATCGAGCGCGGCCTCGGCCGCCCCCGGTTCCGGCGCCTGCGGATAGGCCGGATAATGGCCGAGCTTGCGATCCGCCCAGATATCGGCGGAATCGACGTCGTCATACTGGATGTCGTAGGGCAGGCCGAGATGCGACGAGCCGGGGCGCCCCGTGGTCATGGCGCGAAACGCTGCGCGCATCATGCGCGGAATGTGTTCGGCCTTGCGGATCACCGTGTTCCACTTGGTCAGGGGCCGCATCAGCGCCTCCTGATCGACTTCGGTCAGCGGAAACTTGCCATAGGTGGAGACCGAGATGTCGGTGGTGATGGCGAGCACGGGGATCGAGCTCTCCCCCGCCTCGATCAGGCCGGGCAGGATATAGGTCGCGCCACCGCCCGAGGGGCCCTCGCAGACACCGACCTTGCCGGTGACGCGGGCATAGGCATCGGCCATGTAGGTCGCCGAGCGCTCGTCGCGGGTGAGCACATGGGTGATGCCGTGATCGAGCTGAAGCATGGCATCATAGAGCGGCAGGCTGGTATCGCCGCACAGGCCGAAGACGTGTTTCACGTCATGTGCCTGCAACATGCGCACCACGGCCTCGGCGCCATTCATCCGGTTTGACACGCGCGATCTCCGGCTGGCCGGTCACAGTCGATCTGCGACACGGTTGCATCAGGCGGCGAAAGTTTCTGCCAATGCAGGGTTTTTTCGCCTTGTTTATTGTATACAGTACGGCATGCAATAAGCTGTGCAAGTGTGAAAAGCGATGCATGGCGTGTGAAACGGCCCATCCGGATGTGCCGGTGCGGGCGTGCGGGGGTGAGGATGGCGCGAGGCAATGTCGACCGGATTCATGCGCAGCTGCGGCGCATGGCGGCCGATTTCGAGATCAGACCGGCAACGCGCATCAACGAGGCGCGCATGGCAACCGAACTCGGCGTCAGCCGCACGCCCCTGCGCGAAGCGCTCAACCGCCTCGTCGCCGAGGGCTTCCTGACCTTCCAGAGCAATCACGGCTTCTTCTGCCGTGCCCTCGATCCGCAGCAATTGCTCGATCTCTACGAGGCCCGCGCGGCGATCGAATGCGAGGGGCTGCGGCTCGCCGTCACGCGTGGCAGTGATGCCGATATCGCGTCGCTTGCGCGCTTTCATGACGAGACGCTTGATGAATATGCCGGCTGCACCGACCCGTTGCGCCAGCTCGCCATCGACGAGGAATTCCATGCCCGGATCATGGCGCTGTCCGGCAATGGCGAACTCGCGCGCCTGCTCGACAATATCCACGGACGCATCCGCTATGTGCGCATGATCGGGCTCAAGGATTTCTACGAGCGCGCTCGCGCCGGGAGTGGCGCGGCAGCCGGGAACGGGGTGGTGCAGGATTCGCGCGTTGTGCGTCAGAGCCGAGCCGATCACGCCGCGATTCTCGCGGCGATCGTGGCGCGCGATACCGACCGGGCCACCGCCCTGATGCGCGAGCATATCGAATGGCGCCTCGCCGACGCCACCCGCGCAGTGGGCCTCGCCATCTACGAAATCCACCGCAACAGCGCCTGAGGGCGCCGCGACCGGGCGTCAGGCTGCGAGGCCGCCATCGACGATCAGGGTCTGGCCGGTCACATAGGATGCCCTGGGGGAGATCAGCCAGGTCACCGCTTCGGCGATCTCGTGGGCCGCGCCATAGCGGCCCATGGGGATGCGTGCGAGGCGGGTCTCGGTGGGATCGCGGGTATCAACGAAGCCGGGCGCGACGGCGTTGATGCGGATGCCATCCGCTGCCAGCGGCCTGGCCGCGAGGCGGATATAGCCGTCGAGGGCGGCGCGCTGGGCGACAGAGGGGGCGAAATCCTGATCGGTCCGGGCGATGGCGAAGCTCGACAGGGCGCAGATCGCGCCCTTGCTCTCGGCCAGCGCAGCACGGGCATGGCGCACGAGGCGAACCGTGGGCAGCATCATCATGTCGAGGGCGCCGTGCCAGTCTTCATCGGTGATATCGAGCACGGGCTTTTTTGCGGCATGGCCGGAATTTGGCACGATCGCATCGATCCGCCCGCTCTTCGCGAGCGCCGCCTCGACGAAACCGGCGAGATCTTCGGCCTTGCTGACATCGCCGATGAATGCGAAGCCGCCGATCTCCGCCGCCAGCGCCTCGGTCTTGTCAGAGCGCGCCATGATACCCACAAGATACCCTTCCGCCGCCAGCGCGCGCGCCACCGCGCCGCCGATACCCCCGCTCGCCGCCGTGACCAGAGCCGTCTTCTGCACGATCAATCCTCCCCTTCGATGCTGCTTTTGCAGTGTGCCGATGGCAGGTGCGCCGTCTTCTGCGGCGAAATCCATGCATGGCTCCCGGCGCGATCACGCGGCGGTCTTGCGCTTTTCGTATTGTCCATGCTTGCGAAAACGCTTGAGATAGCCCGGCACGATCGCCTCGAGCGAGGTCGGCGTGATCCCCAGAGCCGCGAATGTGCGCCCCTCCGCCTCGGCTTGCGCTGAGACGACATTGTCTTGCGCGAGCATCAGAAGCTGGTCGCGGGTGAGCACGATCTCGTCCGGCATCAGGCCGAAGGTGAAGCGGTCGAGGGTTTCGGTGATGCTGGCCTGAAGCCGCGCGAGGGCCGGAGGCATCGCCGCGATGATGCGCTTGCGCTCGGTCACGGTCAGCACATAGGCGAGCAATTCACGGAAGCTGTAGACGCCCGGACCGCCGAGTTCGTAGATCCTGCCGCCTTCGACCGCGCCGTCCACGGCCCGCGCCACCGCCTCGGCCACGTCACCGGCATAGACCGGCTGGAAACGCGTATCGGCGCTGGCAATGGGCAGGACGGGGAAGACCCGCGCCAGCGCCGCGAAACGGTTGAAGAAGGAATCACCCGGACCGAAGACGATGGAGGGACGCAGGATCACCGCCTGCGGCGCCACGGCCAGGACCCGCGCCTCGCCCTCGGCCTTGGTGCGCCCGTATTGCGCGGGGCTCTCGGGATCGGCGCCGATGGCGGATATCTGCACCATGCGTGCGCCATTCTCGCTCGCCGCCCGCGCCACTGTCTCGGCGCCGACGGTCTGGAGCGCCTCGAAGGTCTGACGGCCGCCCTGCTGCAGGATGCCGACGAGATTGACCACCGCATCCGCGCCCTGCGCCGCCGCGCGCACCGATTCGGGATAACGCAGATTGGCCTGGACCGCATGGATCTGGCCGACGGCACCGAGCGGCTGCAGATTCTGCGCGAGATCGGGCCGGCGCACGGCGACGCGCACCCGGTAGCCGCGTCTGGCCAGTGTCTGCACGACGAACCGACCGAGAAAGCCCGATCCGCCGAAGACGGTCACGAGCTTCCCGGTCACGGGGTGCGGCTGCTGGTTGGAGGCGCTCATCATCATCCCCTGAAAACTGTCTGTCGACTGTACATCGACACGGGGCGTTCAATAGTCAAATCCGGCCCGCCTGTGAAGCGCCGTTTGCACCGCATCATCAGCGCGAGAGCATGAGGCCGCCATCTACCGTCACTGTCTGGCCCGTCACCATGGCCGCGCCGGCCAGCAGATAGACCATCACTTCCGCGATATCCTCCGGCGTGCAACGCCGCTCCAGCAGCGCCTTCTCGGCACTGGCCCGGCGTTTTTCCGGCGTCCATTCCACCATCCAGGGCGAATCCACCGCACCCGGCGCCACCGCGTTGACGCGCACCTGTGGCGCGAGCCCGCGCGCGAGATTCCTGGTCAGGCTGATCACGCCGGCCTTGGTGGCGCCATAGGCCATCGAGGAGCCGGGGCTGTCGAGCCCGGCGATCGAGGCGACGTTCACCACGGCGCCATTGCGTTCGCGCAAAGCCTCCGCCGCGGCACGCGTACAGCGAAACAGCCCGCGCAGATTGACCTGGAGGACACTCTCCCAGAGTTCTTCGCTCAGGGCGTCGAGCTCCGCCGGCGGGATCAGGCGCGTCGTGCCCGGCGTGCCGGCATTGTTGACGAGCCAGTCGAGCCCACCCAGAGCGGCGACCGCCTCGCGCACCATGCGCGGCCCGTCATCGCCATCCCCGACATTGCCCGGCGCGGCGATGACGTCGTGCCCGAGATCGCGCAGCCGCGCCACCTCGTCGGGCCCGCGTGGATCATCTTCCAGATGGTTGAGCGCCACGCGGCACCCCGAACTGGCAAGCAGCGTCACCGTGGCGAGGCCGATTCCGGAGGCGCCGCCGGTCACCAGCGCCGTGCGCCCGGTGAGATCATAACGGATCATGGCTTGCTTTCCTCCATATCCGCTGCCTCTTCGCCTTTCTGCTCACCCAGCAGCTTCAGAAGCGCGATCAGCCGCGCGTCGCGTTCGGCTTCGAGCTCTTCCATCGAGCGCCCCGCCATCAGCGCGTCGACGCCTTCGATCAGGGCGCTCTTGAGGGCGTCGTCGAAGACGGGCGTGCGCTGCATCGTCGCCCACCAGGCCTCGAAGGCGGGGCCGAACTGCTCCACCGAGGCGCGGATACCGCCGCGCCCGCCGGTCATGTTGAAGATCATGTTGGGGCCGTAGAGCGCGTAGCGCAGGCCGGGCCCCTGGGCGATCGCCGCATCGATATCGGCGGCATCGGCGAGTCCGTCCTGGAGACAGTTGAAGGCCTCGCGCCAGAGCGCGACCTGGAGCCGGTTGGCGAGATGGCCGGGCACCTCCTTCCTGAGCATGATCGGATGCTTGCCGATATGCGCGTAGAAGGCATGCGCCCATTGCGCCGCTTCCGGATCGGTGAATCGCGAGGCCACGACCTCGACCAGCGGGATCAGATGCGGCGGGTTGAAGGGATGGCCGACGACAAAACGCGGCGCGCTTTCCAGCCCCGCGACCAGATCGCTGAGGATCAGCCCCGAGGTCGAGGTGGCGAGGATGCTGCGGGCAGGCAGGGCCTTGTCGATGCGCTTGTAGAGCGCCTGCTTGATCCCGAGGCGCTCCGTCGCATTCTCCTGCACGAAATCCGCCTGCGCCACCGCCTCCTCGGGCGTGTCGACGCAGGTGAGCCGGCCGGCGGGGTCACGCGCGGCGCCGGTCTGTTCGACCTGCGGCATGGCATGGGCGGTGAAGGCTTCAAGCCGCGCGCGCCAGCCCTCGGCGGGATCCCAGGCGACGACGTCGTAGCCGCGTGCGAGAAACCACGAAGCCCAGCTCGCACCGATCGTGCCGGTTCCCAGCACCGCAACGCGGCGCACCTCGGCGACGGGGACGTAACCGCCCATGTCTTCCTCCCTGAATTGATCGTTCTTCTGCCACGCCATAGGAGCACCGAAAGCCCGCGATGGGCCAGTGATGAAACCGTGACGAAGGGCGCTTTCCGGTGAGGTGCGATGCCCGCACGGCGCCGCGGCGGGCTTTTCCCCGCGCGGCTTCACGGCTAACCTGCGGTTCGGGATCGGTTGAGCATTGCAACGGAAAAATTGTCAGGGAGAGCCGGATGAGCGGATACACCATCGCCCTCGATCAGGGCACGACGTCGAGCCGGGCCATCATCTTCGATGGCAAGCTCTCTCCCGTCGCCGTGGCGCAGCGCGAGTTTCCGCAGATCTATCCGCGCCCTGGCTGGGTGGAGCACGATCCGGAGGAGATCTGGGCCTCCTGCGTCGCGGTGATCTCCGAGGTGCTGGCCCGCGCCGGGTTGCATGCCGGTGACATCGCCGCGCTCGGCATCACCAACCAGCGCGAGACCGGGATCGTATGGAACCGGCGTACCGGGCGCGCCGTTCACAACGCCATCGTCTGGCAGGATCGCCGCACCGCCCCCGATTGCGCACGCCGCGTCGCCGCCGGGGAGGAACCCGCCCTGCGGGAAAAGACCGGGCTGTTGCTCGATTCGTATTTTACCGCGACGAAATACGCCTGGCTTCTGGAGAATGATCCCGGCATCCGGGCCGCCGCGCAGGCCGGCGAACTCGCCTTCGGAACGGTCGATACCTTCCTGATCTGGCGGCTGACCGGCGGGGAGGTCTTCGCCACCGATGCGACCAATGCCTCGCGCACGCTGCTCTACGATATCGCGCGCGGGGATTGGGACGAGGATTGCCTCGCCGCCTTCGGCATCGCCCGCGACTGGCTGCCGCAAGTGCGCGACAGCGCCGGCGATTTCGGCCGGGTGCGCGATGATCTGTTCGGGGGGGGCATCCCGATTCGCGGCGTGGCGGGCGATCAGCAGGCGGCGACGGTGGGCCAGGCCTGCTTCACGCCCGGTATGGCGAAGGTGACCTACGGGACCGGCGCCTTCGCGCTGGTCAATATCGGCACCACGCCGGCCCCCTCGCAGAACCGCCTGCTCACGACGGTGGC